>JAGMDR010000003.1 GCA_023128595.1 Planctomycetota bacterium
AAAGCCGTGTCGCCTTTGAGCAGGATAGCTGCTTTGCTGCGACGGGCGGACACCGTGGTGGTTCTGGCCCGGAAATGCCGCAAGGAAATATGGGAAGGGGGTCCTGCTGATTGTTCTGAGATTCTCTGATGAGAATGCTAATACACAGGAGAGGCCTCAAGGCTTTCTTTGAAACGGCTCACGTACGTCCGTCCCTTCCAGGCAGATATCCAGCCTATCTTATGTACTACCATCGCGTCGAGGTCTATCAATACGGGACCGTCCTCTGTGATCAGGAGATTTGAATGCTTCAAGTCGCCGTGAGTGATGCGATATTTCCCCAGCTTCTCGAGCAGTTCCATAACCCGCCGGGTCGTATCTGAACGTTGCTCCTGGCTGATGTTCTCATCCCGCAGAAAACAATCGAGCTTTTGCCCTTCGACGTGCTCAGTTACCAGATAAGATTTCCATACAATCAATCCTTTGAGCTGCTCAATATAAGCCAATGGTCTCGGTGTAGCTATGTGGAGCATCCCAAGCCGCTGAGCGTGCAGCCAGCCCTGCCTGGCGCGTGACCTCTTGATCGTATGACGCACCGAGTGAACAACGCCCTTGTGATTGTAGCGCTTGACCACCACGTCCTTGCCGTTCCACGTCAATCGGCATACGTAGCAGGTATTGCCGTCTTTAAGGACCTCGCCACCATCCATCAATGCATCTATTTGTTCTATAAAACCAAGCGGCTCGGCGCCGAGGCAAAAACTTCTCTCAAACACAGCAAGGTATCTATCGGTCTTAACTCGGAGGTTTCTCTTACTTGTTCGCAGGCACTTTTTCAAACCCCTCCTGGTCCCTCTTTTTCCATGCATCGTCATCTGTTTTCGCAATGATGTCTCATCTGACTTCCTAAAACGCCAGCCGCGGGCTTCAAAATACTCCCCACAGACCTTCGAAATCGACTCTCTGTCGTCGGCCGGCAGACAGCGAACCAGCAGCGCCAATTGCGAAATGCCTCTTTTCCTTGTTACCGGCTGCGCAAAGAACCGCATTTGACCAGGATCAAGCACAAGTATCCTCTCGCCGTCCAGCAGAAAATTGCCCAAATGCAAATCTTTCTGCAAAACCCCCTTGCCGTGTTGCTTCGCCAGCTCCTTACAGACCGGAATCAACAAGCCCACCTTCTTAACCGGATCCTGTGTCTTGTGAAACAGATCCCAAACCGTTGATGAGCCAGCTATTTTCTCCACTACTACCGCCCATCGCCCATCTTGCGTTTGTCCATAAAACAAAGGGTCCGGCGTGTTCACACCCCGGCTCTGAAGCAGACGCAAACCATCCCATTCTCTTCTAAGGTGACGCCTTGCGCTAATCTTGCGTGAGAACACCTTCACAACCACGCTCCTGTCGTTCCATAGGGCGTCATATACCTCTCTCCTGCCCGGAATCACTCGCAAATGCCCCTTGCACAGCAAAGATTCCGTCTGTTTTTCTGATGGAACGCGTTCAATCAAAAGCTCGAATGGAAATGTAACCATACACTTTCGCTCTGTCATCGGCATCTGAGGAGGCTTATACTCTCTCAACGCCCAAGAATCGCTACACCTAATTGATTGGCAAGTCTTATCGTTTCGGGTTTGTCGATAATTATCGTTTTGCCCGCCTCCACAACCAGGCACTTGCCTCTGTGCTCGGCCAAACTCCTTATCGTCTCGGGTCCCACGCACGGTACATCCAATCGCATATCCTGGTTTGGCTTCGACGCCTTCACTAAAGTCCAGCTTCGCGATTTGCAAAGTCGGCCCGCTCGCTCAATCATCGCCGCCGTCCCCTCTATCGCCTCCACCGCGATCACTTCTCTTTCCTTCACCGCAATCGCCTGGCCTATGCCCAAATCGGCGAGCTTCTTAACCAGGTCCCATCCGAAGTCAACGTCCCTCTGCGTCGATGCACGCGGATCAGTCGCCGTCATTACCCCGGTCGTTGCAAGGTGCTCTTTGCAATACATAGTCGAATTCTCCAATACTATTCCGCCGCTCGCCAGCTCGTCCGCCAACGCGCTCAGAAACGAATACGAAACCCTGCTCTTGCCGCGAAGACGCCAGTAATAAACCCGGAAAGCACGCCAGTCTGGCAGATATCGAAAGATACGAAAGGACGCGAAAAGCTGCCTCTTCGCAACGCGCCCCACCATAATCGTCTTGGTTACCCCGTGCCTCCTGAGCTTACGTATCCACGCCCCGGGCCGCGCAACCCCTGCTCTGCTGAAAACATCCACCTCATCGGCAAGACCGGCCTCGGCGCTGTCTCCTAACCCCACACAGATTACCCTTAGTCCCGCCTCTTTAGCCCCCGCTGCTACAAGAAAAGGCAGCCTGCCCGCACCAGCGATTAACCCAAGAACATCTGAATCACTCATAACTACTGCTCAGCCGCTGCCTCGATATCAGGCGCCGCCGGTGAGCCAAACGCCTCAATCCGATTCTCAAGGTCCCGAATACTTTGACGCATCTCAGGCAGGTATTGGATCATACCGTAAGCTCGCCTGCCCTGGTTGGCCTCGATAGCAGGGGCGCCCAAAACTACCTTTCCGTCCGGAATATTGTTGATTACACCGGCCTTTGCCGCAATAGTCACGTTGTTGCCGATGTTGATGTGCCCGACTATACCGACCTGACCACCGATGATACAATGGTGACCGAGCGTCGTCGAGCCGGCCACTCCTACCTGAGCAACAAGCAGACTGTGCGCCCCGATTTTTGTGCCGTGACCTATCGCAATCAAATCGCCTAACTTACTGCCTTGACCTATTACCGTGTCCCCCAGCGTGCCTCGCTCGATCCCGCAGCAAGCGCCGATCTCCACGTCGTCTTCTATTATCACCGTGCCAATCTGTGGTATCTTATGATGTAGCCCTTTGTGGGTCGCATACCCGAAACCGTCCTCTCCGATTGCCGAATTCGCATTGATGATTACGCGGTTACCTATCTTGCACCCGTCGTAAATCGTCACGTTCGGATATATTATGCTGTCATTGCCCAACTGAACACCCTGGCCGATGTACACGCCGGGATAAACTATACAACCGTCTCCTATCCTTGCATCGTCCGCTATTGTGGCAAAGTCATAAATATGACACTCCGCACCGACTTTCGCGCTGTCCGAAATTGAAGAACGCGAGCTTATGCCAACCTTCTTGTGTTTCCGGTGCCCGTGCAGCAGTACCATAATCTGCATAAAAGCATAGTAAGGATCCTCGGCTATCAAAAGTGGAACTGAGGCGCTTGGTGTTTCCTTGCCCACAATCACCGCGCTTGCCTTGGTTGTCCGCAACTGCTTGTCGTATTTACGGTTCGTCAGGAAGCTAATGTCACCTGCCTCCGCCCGCCCAAGTGTCGAGGCGGACCTGATCAGAACATCCGCGTTACCGCAAACACGTCCACCCACGTACTCAGCCAATTCACCTAAACTTTTTCCCTGCATATTAACGCCTTTATCAAAAACTTTTTACATCAAATACTCTTCGCCGACCCACACTACCCTAAACAAACAATTATAGCAAGCCTCTCAGCACGGTCAAGCCCAATTTCAGTAAAAAGTGCCTTCTTGACGGTATTTTACGCATTTCTGCGCTTTCTTGCTTGAGATTCGCCAAACCCCCGCTACGCACCGCCGCCGCAGCATTTTGCAAGCCTCTGCTAACTCAACGATACCTCTTTACGCTCGGCACCGCCAACCCTCTATCTCCGTCTCCCACCTGTTACCCCAAAACGGCCTCAACGAGCTTCCGCTGCGACCTGACCGACGGCTTCTTGGCAAAGCTCCGGGGGCTGTTCTTAACAATGGCCACCGCAGGCCCGATGGGCCGGTACGTCGAGGGATTTGTCGGACCAAACAGTGCAAACGTCCTTACTCCCAATCCCGCCGCCAAATGTGTTATCCCGCTGTCATTGCCGATGAACGCGCCGGCACAGCTCAAAAGGCCCAATACCTGCACCAAAGACAGCTCTGCAAGGTACGTTGAAAAGCTGCTTATTTTCTTAGTCACACTCTTGCTGTATCTATCCAGCTCAGCAGGCCCCAACAGGAACAGCACCTCTACACCTCTCGATTCAAGCTCCCCGGCCACAGCCAAGAAATTATCCAAGTGCCAGCACTTCTTCAAACCACCGCTGCCCGGCTGAATAACCACCGGCTTTCCATTAGGGTCGAGTCCCGCCTCTCTCAGCAGCTCCCGCCCCTTTTTCACATCCGCCCGCGTCGCCTTTATCAGACAATCATCGAGCCGAACCCGCTCGGGCTCTAAAGATAAACCGCTCTGTGCGATGAACTGCTGTGCATAAAACTCGGCCAGATGCCCCCCGAAATCTCGCGGCGCCTTCATGGCTAATGTCATAACCTCCGAGCTGCCGCTGCAATTGGCCGTGTAAATCAAGTTCTGCTCGAAGTTGCTGTTCGGCTCACCTAAGAACGTCGCGATCCACGCATACCCTGTAAAAGCACTTATCAAAGGGTCACGGTCGGCAAGGTCGAACGCCTCTTTCTCCGCGAACAAGCGGTGCAAATCTATCGAATCTATCGAGCTGATCCCGTCAATACAGCTCCTGCCCGGCAGAAACCCGATATACTCGGTATGCCCTAACATATCGATCCCCCCCAGACTGAGGGCATCCTTCATAAACGCAGCCAACGCCAGAGTCAATATAGAATCGCCAATGGCGCCAGGCTGCAATATCAGTCCCCGCTGCGCCTTCCGCGCCGCCTCGGCGCCCTCGTCTCGCAGCAGCTCTAAAATGTCGTCATCTTTCTTCTGCCTGACCATAACCGCAATATAATCCCCAAAAACACGCAAAACCACTAAAAAACCGGCCAAAAATCTTTGAAATTCTTCCATTTTTCTGGTTGCCCGTCGAAAAAATCCTGTAACATACACCCAGGTGGACAGCCAAACTTAGTCTGCCTTCGATCTGGAGGTACGAGCAACGCGCACGCGAATTCATTTCAAGCCAGCCAGCGTGGGATTTGGATTTCGATGGTGACGACTTTGATTACGGATTTCGTTCTTGAAACAGGAGAAAACAAATGAGGTGCATTACTCTAATGTTGCTTTTAGCAGCCGCTATTCTCTTGATGCACGGCTGCCAAAAGGCTGAGAAACCGGCGCAGACGAGGGTGCGTGCTCTCAAAGCGGTAGACCAATTACCGGTGGACTGGGACGAGCTGGAAGCCAAGGTACGCAATGATAGTGAGCTCCAGGAACGACTCGAAAGGTTTATGGAAAGCCACATGCAAGGTGAAAAGACGGCTTCGACAAAGGAAGCGCTTAAGGGCGCCTACGGGATGTTGAGTGCCCATGATTCGAGAAGTCGGGCGGCCCTCAGCGCGATCGAGTTATTTATTGAATTGGATGTCCCCGAAGTCGTACGGGAAGGGCTTCGTCATGAGGATGGGCTTGTTCTCTTTTCGGCTGCTCGTTTCGTGGCCGATCGGGCCGAGCGAGGCGCCGAAGACAAAGCTATCCTCCCGTATCTGGTTTATGTGTTGGAGAAGAGCATTGATATGCCCGGCGGTAGCGATATGAGTGGACTGCAAAAAAGATTCATTCTGGGCATACAGAAAATTACGGATTTGGACGTCAAAACCGGCGAGGTCGATGTCGAGAGTACGAAGGAAGTTGACCGGTTTTTGTCCCTGGCTCGAGATTGGGCGAAGGCAAACGGAGTCAAGCTTCTCGACTAATCTTGCGGATAGATGATTATACGGTCGTGGATGATGGTAACTAAGTCGTCTTTGCCGTCGGCTGTAACGTCCACGATTTGGAGCTCTCGCGGCTCAACGCCGGTTCTTGCAGCACTGATTTGGCTGTAACTCTTCTGCTCGAATATCTTAAAGCGCATCGCCGGGACCGGCTTTTGCCCCGAATCGAGCGCCAGTATCTCGAAGTGATTGCGCCGGTATTCGACCATAATAAGGTCCGTTCTATCGTCGGAGTTGATATCTCCGGCGCCGAGGTTCCCGTATCTGCCGTCCTTTATCTTCGTCTCATAGCTAAACTGCCTCTCCAGATGCTCCGGCCCCTCACCTCCGCTCGGCGGCGTCAAAAGCGCAAACTTCTCGCTGTCGAATAGCAGAATACTCTTGGCCTCGCTACCGGTAAGCGCCGCCAACACCATCTTTAGATGCGCCGCAGAGCTCCACTTGCCCACCTCAAGCTCCCTCTCAAACCGGTAAGTCTTGTCCTCCCCCGCCCGCAGTATCTGAAGCTGACCCTTCTGGCCGTCTAACAGCACGATAGCAGGGCGACCCCCCACGTCTTCCACGCCGATATCAAAAGCGGCAACCGCCGATACCACGTTCTCTTTGCCCTTCGCATTATACTGGTCCAGGATGCGCCAGCTCTTGCCCTTCGAAAAAACCAGGCTCCTTGCAAAATTCTTCTGCGCTACCAACAGTTCTTTCCCCGCCTTGCCGTCCACGTCCGCAGTTCCAATCGATCGCAGATTCGCATTCTTAATCAGGCCCGCCTGTGCCTTGCCAGACTCCACTATTTCAAATTTCCCCTTTTCCACCTGCCGCACCAATATAGGAAGCTCATAGCTCACAAATATCAAAACGTCCTCCAGCCCATCCTGGTCAACGTCCATCACCTTCAGGCCGTCCGGATTGGCCGTAAGCTTCTTCAGCTCCAAAGCCCCTCCGACTTCACCCACCAGCGTGATGTCGGAGGCTGCCTTCTTCCTGGTCTTATGCCCGATGATCTCCACCCCCAGCGAGAACGCCACAGTATAAAACACCCGCAGAGACCGCACGCCGTTAGCATCTTTCGATACATAAATGCAATCAACGATCTCATCACCATCAACGTCGGCAAGCTCCATCGCCAGCGGCTCACCCGTCAAATCCACAGGCTTCGGGAACGACAATCTATCCTCTTCGAACGTGCTCAAACCGATCACCTTCTCCTTAACGCTCAGTATGCCAAGCTCGCTCTTGCCGTCGTTATCAACATCCGCCGCCGAGAGACTCACAATATCGGCAAACGCCGGAAACCGCACAGGCTCGGCCAGTCCCAGCCCTTCGGCCTGCCTGTAGAGAATAAGTTCCGCTGCGCCGGGATCGCTTATCGCAACGTCCGCCAGCCCGTCACCGTCGAAATCACTAATCACCAGGTCGCGCTTCGTACTGCCCTCGCCCGATGTAAGCGGATAAAAGAGAATCGGCCAGTCGGCCTCTTGGCCTTTCTCGCTCGCAAACTTATAACAAACCAGTCGTCCGCTCGTCCCCTCAATAGTCAGCACTTCGTCACCGCCCTCGCCGTCCAGATTGCCAAGCTCGAACGTAAACGGCCTTTCAATAAAGAATTGCACTTGAGGCCCCAACTGTCCCGTCTCGAGCCCGAATCGCACGTGGACCGGCTTGCCAATATCACTTGTAACGAGTATGAGGTCATTTATATTGTCGCCGTTAAGGTCCCCGGCACGAACGCTCAGCGTCTGCGCCGAAACCGGATATTTCACCGGCTCGGCCAGAGACCCGCTTTCTTTTTGAAGGATAATATATATGCTGTCGCGACCGGCCAGGGCCAGATCGTCAGCACCGTCATTATTCAAGTCCGCACATACAAGAGCGCGGGAAACCACAAGACCGTCGTCAATCTTGATTCTTTTTCTCGTCCGCCAACTCAATGATTTTGCCTTGTCCGGCTCGCCCTCGCCCGCCTTTTGCAATATCACGTAGAGACCCTTCGGCTCACCATAAAAGGCCAAATCCGTCAGCCCATCCGAATTCAAATCACCGCACACAAGACTGTAAATCTTCTGCGAAACCGCGATACTCTGCCTCGCAAACCGGGTAGGGGGGGTCAGTGCATTGACGTCGATGTCGTTCGGGTCAACCGCAACTTCCGTTTCACCGGGCCCGACCGCCTCTTTTTGAATCAGCAGCTCTATCTTGGCCTTTCGGTTATTGACCACCGCAATATCATTTCGCCCGTCCCCGTTGAAATCGACTACCCGCAGGCCCATTATCCCCCAGTCTAACTTGACTATCTCAATCTCCTCGAACCCGTAGTACTCCGCAAGATCGTCGAGATCGGCCTGTCCCGCATTCACACTGCCGATAACCGCACCCAAAAGGGCAGCACTGATTATCACCTTAACTAACCGCACAATAAAAACCCCCATTCAAGCCCTAAGTCAGACTTATTCATTGGAAACGGCACTAACGCAGCAACAATATACACCCTCACCACCCCAACATCAACAGCAATCTCCGTTGGTCAATAGGACCGCCTCTACTGCAAATTCCTTTTCCGGTTGGAAATGGTCGCTGCACAGGACCCTAACCTCGTGTCCCTTTTTCAGCAGTGCCGGCGCCGGATTATCAACGTAAATGCCCGTCCCCGCACCCCCCAGCGGAAAGTGCATCATCCTGGCTTGTCATTTGGCGCAACGTCCTCATACCGTCCGTCCGCCCCGGCCATCCGGAATTCATCGTGATACAGTACCCGCCTGCTCACCACATCACTGCTCCTCTTTGGGTCCTTCCACCCCTTGTAAAGTCCCATCTTAAAATAGGGCCCTTTCTTATCGTTAAACGCATTCGGCCCATTCTGCTCGACAACCTTCTTCCCGTCCTTCCACACCTCCAACAGCCCATCCGGCCCATACGACCATCTAACGTGCACAACCCAATCCGTCCACACGCCTCTGCGATACGCACGCAAATCGTACCTCTTTGTCCCCCCGTATTTTCTCTTCCCGCCCTCGAACGTGTTGAACTTAGCATCCCACCGATTGATCAGCTCCCATCTCCCGCCGTCCGTAGAAAGCGCCATAACCGGATTGCGCCAGTCTTCCCCGGCCTTGAAATCCGGGACCCCGTGCCATTGCGCTACTATTTCCCACACGTCATCGACAACATAATCATCAGGCAGGAATATGCTGAATCCGTACCAGTACTCCTTCCCGACCTCACTGCCCGGACCGCTCACCTCCGTCCGATACGCAACTTTATCCTTACGCCGATCCAGCGACGTCTTCATAGCATATTTTCCCGCTCGCTTCGGATTGCCCGTAATTCCCGGCGCATTACCCGAAACTCGCCAGCCCTTCAAATCACCCGTCTCAAAATCCCCTATGAAAAGCAAAGGCCCCTTATCCCTCACCGAGCTCAAAATCCGCAGAGCAATGTCATCGGCATACCTGGGCGAGCCTATCGTCCGGGTGCCGCCGGCGTGCTCGAATCTCTCCTTCTTGTCAACCTTCCCCGTCTTCGTATTCAGCCATTGCGCCGTGTAGCTGCCTTTCGGCAGTTCAACCACCAATTTCGCCTCACTGCCGCCGTTAATGTAAATCGCGTATTGCTTGCCCTTTTCGACCAGCGCCCTCGCCGTAGCCTTCTGGGGCACACCCCCCTTGATAACCGAATTCTCCGGCTTCATCCTGATAAAGTCGAAGCCGTTGATAAAATCTTTGAGAATCGCCAACTGCTTATGCAGCACCGCTCCACCTCCGCCCGGCGCATCGATTCTTGCGCTCCCGTCCTCGTGCCCGACCGCAAACGAATAGTCGAGATTGTCATAGACCCCGCCGCCTGCAATAATAAAGTCCCACCCTTCCACCCGATAGGCCGTCGGCTCACTTCCCGCAAAACCCGTCTCATCGTCGCCGATTACTCTGTTCAAGCCATAGTTCTCAGCCACAGTGTTCGGCGGCTTGGCGTAGTGAAAATTAAGAATCGACACGTGCGGATTGGGATTGTCCACCTTCTTGCCCTTGTTCGCAATATTCTGAGCGATCAAGTGCTTCGTTTTGAGCTTCTTCTCGGCCTTGACGATAGTTTCGGCGATGTGATATTGCCACTCTAATGTCACGCCCCCGAAGTATGGCTCGTTGCATATCTCATAATACAGGTTGTCGAAGTCTTTGAGCTCCTCGACTATCTTCCGCACCATCGCATCCTGCACGGCCAACAGCTTCGGGTCTTTGAGCGTATAGACCTCCGTCCGTTTCATCTTGCCCATGCCGTTGATGTTGTTAGCCGAGTTCATCGGGCTCAGCCGCCACATATCGTCTTTATAGAACGGGCAGAACAGCACAAGCTCCACCACGACCCCGCGCTTGCCCGCCTCCGCTACGAATCCGCGCAGCCGTTTGAAGTAATCCCCGTCCCACTTCGTAAGGTCGAACTTATTACCCCCGTTGGCATAGCCCGGCGTCCCGCTCCGCGCCCACGGACATATCAGCTTGCCCTTTGCCGGCGCGAGAGTGTTGTTCTTAATACTAAACGCCCCGACCGGCTCGCAGTACGCCCCGCTGAACGTCCTGGTCAAATTGAACCCGTGCGATTCGAGTTTCGCCAGATACTTGGCGTAATCGAACGCCCGATTAAGCACCGCCCCGTAATGCTCCCCTGAAGTTATCAATATCGTCGCCTTGCCCCGCCACAAGAAATAATGCTGATTCTCCGCATGCAGCCCAATAGCCTTAACCGCCGCCCCTGCGCACAGACTACTGCCGCCCAGAACCGCCACCCACACAAGCAGCATCGCTCTTGCATGTACCGCATATCTCCCTCGCAGACTCGCCGTTGCCCCGCGCAATCCCACTCCGATCACTTGCCCAAACATATCAACTGTCCTCCATAAAAAGACGTACTACCCAAAGAAGTAACTTAGTGCTCTGCCACAGATAAGATTCTACCCCAATCTCGCCACAAATCAATCACACAGCAAGAATTCCGCCGCTATTTGCATCAGCTATTGCGCATCAGAAATGCCGCAGCGCAGTCAGACTCAAGGGGCTTGCAAAGGTATTTGAGCCGTAGGTCCTTCTACCGCAAATGCCTCTTGATGGCCTTGATTTGGTCGGCGGACACCTTCACCCCCAATTCCTCCGCAATCTTGATATGTTTCCACGCCAGATTGTAATTCTTCAACTGATAGAACCCAAAGGCAAGCCCATAATGCGCATCGCCAATATT
Source organism: Planctomycetota bacterium (assembly GCA_023128595.1). Taxonomy (GTDB): domain Bacteria; phylum Planctomycetota; class Phycisphaerae; order Sedimentisphaerales; family Anaerobacaceae; genus DAOVRL01. Next base: position 10,960 of record JAGMDR010000003.1, read on the forward strand.
CTCGTCAATTTCAACCGCCTTCGAATACGCACCCACCGCCTGCTTATAGTCGCCCTTATTGGAATAAGCCGCCCCAAGATTATAGAAAATCATTCCCTCCCCCGGCTCCACCCGGGTCGCTCTTTCATACAGCTCGATCGCCGCATCGTATTTGTCCTGCCCGAAATACACATTGCCCAGATTCACCAAAGCGTTTAGCATATCCGGATTGATTGCCAGAACGCCCTTATATGCTCGAATCTCATCATCAACCCGCCCCATCTCACCGTAGCAGACACCCAGACCGTAATGGGCCTCCGCCAAACGCGGATTAAGCTTCAAGGCCTTCTTATACGGAACAATTGCCTTCTCGTGCTCGCCCATCTGGCTGTAAACGTCACCCAACTGCCCGTAGCAATCCGCATCGTCCGCCTTTAGACTAAGCGCAAGTCTCAACTGCGACACCGCCTGCCCGAATCGCTCCTGCTTTGCGTAAGCTATGGCAAGATTCCTGTGAGCATCAATAAACTTCGGATCCAGCTCCAGCGACCGCAGATACTCGGAAATCGCGTAGTTCATCCATCCACGTTCGCTGTATGCATTGCCCAGGTTGTTGTGTGTCTTCGGATCCTCTGGGTTGATCTTCAAGCCCGCCTCGTATTCGTATATCGCATCGGCAAGCTGACCCTGCTTGAGATAAACGTTTCCCAAGTTCGCCCGTGATTCGGCCAGAGTCGGATTTATCTCAACCGCACGCAGAAGCGCAAGCAGCGCCGAGTCCATATTGCCAACGTCGCTGTAACTGTTCCCTAAATTATTAAAAAAGCACCCTAAAGTCTGAATCTTGTTCAGATTCTTCAAATAAATACTGTCCTCGTTACCCTCCGGCACCTTGAACTTGCTCTTATAGTGCGCATCGGATGCCGTTCCGCCCTTGCTCGTCGTCTCAATATTGAACCGCACCCGCTTGTCGTCGTATCTCACAAAGAAATGCCCCGGCACAACAACGCCGTAAAGAGGCAGCCCTAACCGTTCCGCAAGTGAGAGATAAAGAACCGACAGACTCAGGCAGTACCCTTTTTTCTTATCTAACACCGTATGCAAAAACAGATCATTCGGGTCGTTCGCTTCCGCAAGCGACCGAAAGCCAAGCTCCCCGAACAGATACTCGTTTATCACCGGAATCGCTCTAAAGTTGGCTCGAAGTCTCTTACTTTTGAGCCTTTCACGAATCTCCAAGGCCATATCGTCCAGCGTCGCCAGGTGCCTTCGCCCGTGTACAAGGTCGCTCCAGTGCTCCGAAACAATCAAAACAGCCGTCGCCAAATCTACTTCCTCATCCCGAAGCCGAAGCACCTGTTCGACCGACCTCGCGTACAGACCGTCCCTGCCCTCGTTTGCTAACGGCTCATACCCCCTCGCCGATACCGCCGGCCGGAGGCTCAAAACACAAATTGCTAAAAATATCGCTTTTTTCATCGGCTCTTAACTATTTGCACCCAAAAACCTTATCGTCAGACAGGCCCTCTTGCTTTCCTCTTTTTGCAAAAAACATCCTGCCAAAAATCTCTCGCCCCAAGCAAATTACTCCTGTACAATGTAAGTTATACGGTTATTCTATGCAACGTAATTCTTATCCGGAGAAACACGATGAAAGCCAGAGACACCATTACCAATTCTACTTTGCTTCGACCGATATTGTTCGCGCTGCCTTCCGCCCTGCACAATGTCCTATATGCAACGCTCGTTCTCGGCCTCCTCAGCTTCGCCGGATGTCGCCGCTTCGTCCCTCCGCCCCCGGCTCAGTCAAGTGAGCCGAACGCCTCAGTTTCCCCTGATGAGCCCAACACCTCGGCCCCGGCTGCGCCAAACGAGCCCGATGTCTCCGCCGACGTAATCACAACCGAAACCAGCCTTTTTGACGGCAAGTCGCTCGGCCAGTGGAAAATCACCGATTTCGGCGGACAGGGCGAGGTCTATGTCAAAGACGGCGCAATCTATATGGAAATGGGCAACGATATGACCGGCATCAACTGGGCCGGCCCGCTCATCCGTATGAACTACGAAATCACTCTCGAGGCAATGCGCGTCAAAGGCGGCGACTTCTTCTGCGGCCTCACCTTTCCCGTCGCCGACAAGCCCTGCTCGTTGATACTCGGCGGCTGGGGCGGTGACCTCTGCGGACTCTCAAACATCGACTACTATGACGCTGCCAACAACGAGACCACCCGGCTCATCTCATTTGAGACCGGTAAATGGTACCACGTCCGCCTCCGCGTCACACCCGGAAAAATCGAAGCCTGGCTCGACGATGAAGTGCTCGTCAACATTGACATCAAAGGCCGGCACATCGACATCAGGGCTGAAGTCGATCTCTCCCAGCCCCTCGGTATAGCAACCTGGCAAACCGCCGGGGCCGTTCGCAACATCATCATAAAGCCCGTTACCGGCGGACCCGCGCTGCCCTCGAATTCAGACTTGTTCTAACAAACAATACGCGCTGCGCAGTACGCGATACGCAATACGCCCTACTGCACCGCCCCATCTTGAACCGCAATACCCAGCGTCCGCCGCTTGAACAAATCTATCTTCATCCACCGGTTGCTCTTAAACCGCCAGTAGTTCGCCATTCCCACCGCCGTGATGCTGACAGCCGCCGCAATCCACGGACCCATATACCCAAGCTGTGGAAACAGCTTGACGACAAGCCAGCCGCCGAGTCCCAATATTAACGCCGCTCCAACCCCCGAGACAACAGCCAGCCAAACCGTATCGCCCGCCCCCCGCAGTGACCCGCTGTAAATAATCCTCGCAGCATAAAAAACCTGATACGCAGCCGCACAGATAAGAATATTTGCCCCCGTCTCCATTACCTTGGGATCGTCGGACCAGAATGCCATCAACTCACTCCTGAACACAAAGAAGCATACCCCGACCAATCCCATATAAATCACTCCGATCCGCAGGCACACGCTCGTCTGTTTGGCCGCAAGGTCCTTCCGCCCCTGCCCGATTGTCTTGCCCACCGCCGCCGACAGTGCAGTCGCTATCCCCACAACCGGCATAACCGAAAGCCCTCCGTACGAAAGAACCGCGCTGGTCGCAGCGAGCACCTCTTTGCCCTGCCTGCCTACTAATCCGACTAAAATCATCCCCCAGAACGCAACATTCACCATCAGTCCGAATCCAGCCGGAAGCCCGACCTTCAACAGGTCATACATTTTGCCGAAGTCCAGGCCCAGCGTATGCCTTGACTTAAACTCGGTGTTTATCCTCCTGCTTAAGAAGACCGCAATGTTGATAGCAGCCGCCACCGTTATCCCGATAAACGTCCCCCACCCTGCCCCCGCAATCTCCATTCGCGGAAACCCAAACTTACCGAAAATCAACACGTAGTTGGCCAGCACGTTGACTATTTGTCCACACAGGGACGCGCACATGGTAATGATCGGTCGATGTATCCCCATAAAGAACTGATTGGCCGACCAGTTTATGACCGCCAGCACATGAGCATACAGGATAATACGGAAATACAATACTTCCAACTTGGCCACATTGTCCGGCTGCCCCATCATTTTGAATATCCAGGGCGCCATAGGCCACATAAGCACCACTACGGCCAGGAAATACGCCGCCCCCATCCAAACCACCTGCCAGAAATAGCTCGAGCACTCCTTCATTTCCCCTCTGCCCAGGCTCTGACTTACGAAAGTATTAAGACTTGCTATCGCCCCTATCGCAAAACCGCTCGGCAAAAAGCTGACAAGCCCCGCCGGCAAAATCGCCGCCAGAGCATCCGTGCCGAGACGCGATACCATAAACCTGTCCACGAACTGCATTATCGTAAAGGATATGGTCGTCACCACCATCGGCGCGGCCAGCTTTAGCATATACCTAAGCGAAGTTGGGTCCTCCCCGCCGGCCGATGAAAACAAAGATGATTTATCCGTCATTAACCAAAATCCTATCGCTGCGCCTGTCATTGCGAGGCCCGCCGTAGGCGGGCCGTGGCAATCTCATTTGGCACACATTATTGCCAGTCCTCCAAAAGGGAAGATCCGCAAACCACATGCCTTCCAAACCGTTATGCACGCAACTTATCAAATGCGATACTATTCATTCAAATTCAGCTTCTCCAGCAGCGCCTCGGTCGTTACGCCCGAAACCTGCACGTCTTTGACGGGCCTGCTTTGGCCCGAGACTATTCTAACAGCATTTCTCTTTACGCCAAGCTCTTTGGCCAGAAACCCGACCAAGCACTGATTGGCCTTGCCCTTCTCCGGCACCGCAGAAATCTTGACCTTCAGCATCCCGTCAAGCACGCCGCAAATAGCCGTCCTGCTGCTGCCCGGCACCACCTTCGCCGCAAACACCACACCCTCATCAACTTCTCTGATACACAAATCAGCCATATACCATAAACAGCAGACAGCAGCGACCAACAGCCTACACGCTCCCGCCCGACCGCTATATCTCCCGAATATTGCTCCCGATTGCTAACTGCACGTACTTCTCAATCTGCTCGGCAAGCTCACCTAACGACGCAAGCTGAAAATCCTCGTAGTGCCCGGAGATAAACTCGCCGTCCAATGCCTTCTTCGAAATCTTGACCCGTATGACCGAAGGTTCCGCATCCGATTTGCTGAAATCCTTGTCTTTATGCTCGGTTAGCTCGACCCGCCACTCCTCGCTGATAAACACTAAGCACTTGCCGGTAAACACCGCCATCGGAAAATAATCACGAAGGACCTTAAGAGTTTCCACTACTTGGCTTCCTTTTTAACACCGACTCCATGCAACACGCCGATGCTGCCCGTATTGTCATTCCTGCGAAAGCAGGAATCCACTTCTTTGCCTTCCAATATTGTCTTTTCTCTGCGCCCGGGTGGCAGCCTCAAGCGCAGCTTACGGATGGCCGAAACCGAAACGGCCTTCATCCATTTCTCATCATTATTATCTTGCCCCTGCGACCTCGGCGTTCTCTGCGGTTAATTCATCCCTGCTGTCATCTGTTTCGAAAGCTTTCGCCAGGCAGCCATCGTCCGCTTGAGATTATCATAAGCATCGCCGCCGATCCCATAGCCCTGGAACCCGATTGGGCCGGTATAGCCGCAATCTGCAAGCGTCTTGAGGAACTTGCCCATATCGAACGTCCCGCGATCCAGCGTCTGGATCAGGCTCTTCCAGTCCTTACCGCCGCTGTCGGCGCCGTTGATAGTCACCACGAAAAGATAAGGCATCGCCGCCTTTATCAGCGATTCGGCATTCTTCTCGTCATCGACCTTCAGCCAGTGGCACAAATTGAACGTCACCCCCACGTTCGGCCTGTCCACCTGCTTGGCCACGCGGATCGCGTCTTCCACCCGCTCGACCCAGAACCCGGTATGCGGATACAGCGCCACCCGCACCCCCTTTTTCGCCGCCATATCTGCAATCTCTCCGATCACCGCAACCGCACGCTGGTCGCCCTGTGGCGAAGAAACCTTATCTTTATTGCTCTGCACAAACAGCCAGAGCATAGAGTTGCTTCCCTTCAATATCTCGATTGCCTCTTTCAGTTCCGGCCCGTATTTCTGCTGGCCCGGCCCGATATTTGCACCGAGATACGCCGCAACCAACGTCAGACCGTTCTTTTCGCACTCTTTAGTCATCTCCGCCAGACCGCCGCCCGCGTGGGGTCCTATCCCCGCATATCCCAATTCCTTGACCATCTCGACCTGCTCTTTTGCGCTTTTCTGCCTGGCGTCCTTCGTTGCCGTATCCATCGCAAAGAACGGATTCGGACCCGCCGGCTCAAGCCGGATATTCCGATACGCCACCGGCCCGTGGTCACCCTGAAGCATCAAAGGCCCAGCAGCCTTTTCATCGTTATAAGTGCTGGCCCGCGTCGGCCCGGTTAGCTCAACGTCCGAGTGCACCACAACCCCGTTGTGAACGACCTTCTCAAACCTCGCCTTGGCAATTTTCCTCCCTTGCTTATCAAAACGAGGCGCACGAAAGATAACATCGAAGCTCTGCCACTGCCCCGGCGCCCGCGAGGCATTCACCCGTGGCCCGTGACCCTCGAACCCCTTGTTGTCCCATCGCTGGTAAATACCGCCGCAGTCCGAGTGATGCGGCTCCTTCACCCCCCAGCTATCGAAAACCTGAATCTCATACCGACCCATAAAATACACACCCGAATTCGAGCCCTTCGGCACCATAAACTCAACGTGTGCCCGCACATCCCCGAATTCCGCCTTGCTCACTATGTTCCTTGTTCTGCCCGTCGGTCCGTTCACTATCACGCCGCTGCCCGCCTTACTGCTCAGCAGCTTCTCATTCGCAGGATTCGTAAACGTATCGCCGACAATCTGCCACTGCCCCGTATCTCCCCGCCACCTCGAAAAGTCACCCCCAACCAGACTGACCCGCTCTTTACTCTCCTTGGCCCTCGCGCCGCTCGTCACGAGCAAACAGCAAACCCCACCCAACAACAAAACCGCCCAAATCTTCTTCCTTCGAACCTTCATAATATCTTCCTTCCTTTCCCAAGTGTTATCTGGCAGACCGCACTCAGTCCTACATAATCATCAATCATCAATAATCCTTAATCAATTCTATAAGTGCCACGGACTGCGCATCGACCGCGACAGCATCCGGTTGGCCTGCTCATCGTTCACAAACTCCTCCTTCTCCGGGTTCCACCTGAGTTTCCGCCCTAACATCATCGAAATATTCCCGATATGAGCAATCGTAAAGCACCGCTGACCTATCTCCGGCGGGAAATAGCACTCCTTGCGCGACTTAATGCAGTCAAGGAAATTACGCTGTTCCCCCGCTTTACACGTATAGAGGTGAATCTCATTCGGCCCGATCTTCGAGCCGAGAATTCTCTTGGGTTCCGCCTGCAATGGCGCTCTCCAGCCGACGTTACCGATCCACCCTTCGCTGCCCTCGAACCGCAGGCTCGGATTCCCCGATTTCACGATCATTTTGACCCCGTCGGCGTACTTGTACTCGATCCGGTATTCCTTCGCCGTGTCATAAACCCCTCCTTCACAGAACACCCCCTTACCTGCGACCTCCACCGGCCCGGTATGCTCGCTGTCGTTCCCCCACTGCGCGCCGTCCAATAGATGCGCCCCCCAGTCCGCCAACTGCCCGCCCGAATAATCAAGAATCCAACGCCACTGATAAGGAAGCTGGTCCTTACCTGTATAAGGCGCCCACGGCGCAGGCCCAAGCCACATATCGTAATCCAACCCCTTCGGAATAGGCATCGGCCTCGGATTCCCGGGATTATGCGGCCCGCTCGGCAGCTCCACCCGGATCGTGTGCACCTTCCCGATCCGCCCGTTGCGGACCAGCTCACACATCCGGTGATACTCATAGACCGCCCTGTCCTCCGTGGACCACTGGAAGACCCGCCCGTAACGCTCCGCCGTCTCAACCAAAACCCGCCCCTCGCGCACTGTCAACGTCGGCTTCTCGCACTCCACGTCCTTGCCCGCCCGAAGCGCCGCCAACGACATCGGAACATGCCAGTGGTCCGGCGTCGAAATCATCACCGCGTCAATATCATCCCGCCCAATAACATCTCGAAAATCCTTGTAAGTAGCGCAGTCTTTGTTGCCATACCTCTGGTTCACTATGTTGCGTGCCTTGGTCATATTATTGGCGTCCACGTCGCAGACCGCCACGGCCTGACAATCCGGCTGCCCTAAAAACGTCCGCAGGTTCATACCTATCCCGTGACTGCCCACCCCGATAAAACCTATCGTAATCCGATTACTCGGCGCCACATTCGGCGCCTTACCCAACGCCGCCGAACCCACGACATACGGAAATACCACCGCGCTTCCTGCGACCCCCGCCGCCTTTCTCATAAAGCCACGCCGTGTAATACGCTGCCTCATTCTCATACTTCTACCTCCAATTCAACCACCGGCACACTATCGATTCACACTTCACGAGATTCAGAACGACAGCAGACACTGCCAGATATAAACATACCCCAGCCCATCTATGTCCTCCCATACCCGCTTGAGCAGCTCCTTGTCGCCCTTGATCTCAGGCAGCTCTTTGAGCTTTTCTTCCCACGGAACACATACCCCCGGCTTCCTCTTCACCTTCTTCTGGCCTGCCATCCTCGTGTCTCCAACAAATAGTCAATAGTAAATCGCAAATAGTAAATTCAATAGACCCCGTACTCCCGTGCCGCCTCCGTCATCGCCCTGATATTCTCAACCTTCGCATCGTTCTGCATAATCGCCTCGGCATCCAGAACATACCCGCCGTCCTGCGCGACGCCCTCGATAACCTTCTTGCAGTTCTCGCGCACCTCATCCGCCGTCCCGAAGCTCAGCAGAGTATTCGAAATGCCCCCGCTCAGGCAGAACTTATGCCCGATCTTCTTATGCACCTCGAATATGTCCGCCTTGTCAACGTGATACACGATTGCCCCGTCGGGCAGCTCCGCAAAAGAATCGAGGTGCGCATTCCAGTTACCCTCGGCGTAGAACAGCACCTGATGCCCGTGCCTCCATATCTCCTCGATAATTGGCTTGAGCGTCGGCCAGAAGAACTTGTCGAAGTGGTCCTGCGAAAAGAACGGCACACACCCGCGGTGCATCCATAACCCAATAGGCACGTTCTTGTCCGGGTCGGCCCCCGACAGCGCAACGTGCGTCAGATGCGGCACCAGCGCCTCGCACGCAGCCAGCACCTTCTCCGGCCGCTCTATTACATCTGTCACCAGCCCTAAGTAACCACGCAGTTTGTCGGCAATAATATCAAACGGCGCCTTGAGAATCCCCGAAATCGCCGAGACCGTCCCCGACTCCTTCCGCAGCCGTTCATTTTGCGTGCCGAACGCGCTGAAGTAGTCCAGCATCGCCATCCCACCCTTGAGAAACGACAGATTATTCCGCAGCGAGGTCGCCTCTCCAATTGCGCTGACGTCTGCGGATATGCGCGGCAGCCACACGTTGAACAAAAACCCAGTCGGGTCCTCGATAAGCTGGTCGTATTCCTCCGGTTTCATAAACGCCTTCTCCTCAGGCGGCTCAAGGTATTGAAAACCGGTATCAGCCGGAATATGGATCCCCGGGACGGCGTAGTATTTCGTCCCGATCGCCTCGGTCAGCCCCGTCCAGACATAGACCATATTACCCACCACCGCATCCCAGTCGAAATCCGCCGCGCACTTCCGCGCCGCCGCAAACGCCTTCTCGTAGTCGTGCGTTACCTCCTGGCACGTGTACCCCGCGTATTTCGCCGTAAACTCCGCAACAAACGGGCGAATCGGAACCATATCCGGCTTCTCGTTCCGCATCGCCGTAACGTACCGCTTCATACGATCCGAGTAAAGTTGTTCCATATCCTTCGCCATATTGTTTCGCTCCTTAAAGCCACAACTTGCCTTTGCCCGCCACCCACCTCTCTGCTTATCCTGGTCGTTGGATGGCATTCCTGCGCAAGCTTGCCACCCCTGCGAAAGCACGGGCAGCAATCCAGACGCTGCAAACATACCCGAATCCCACCCAAACGTCAAGAGACCCTTCCCACCTTCAAAAAACCGGGTGTGGCCGGATTTCCTGGCAAGTCAGTTTTCCCTTGCTATGCTGAATGATGAGTGGCCGCCTCAACTCCGCAGGACTTGGGGATGGTCGCCTCCCACACTGCGTTTATTCGTCCGGCCCGATGACCTCCACTCGCCCATCTCGCCTCAGCTTGCACTTGATCGCCCCCTTGCTCTGCAGGCCGCCCGCCTTCAGCGTCGCCCCATCATCCGTCGGAAGAAGCGCCGTAAACTCCCCGTCGCGCAGCGCCACCGTCAGCAAATACCCGCCCTCAATTCTCTCCAACAGCGATTTATCGCCGGCCTTGTCCTTAACTCGATGCGGCCGATACAATGTTACGAACTCCGTCTGTTTCTTTTTACCCGCTGTCGTCCCTGTCAGATGCCATTCTCGCAGCGTTATACGCGGCCGCGGATTAGGATCATACTGATCGGTCTGCCTGAAACTCAGTCCCGCCGGCGCAAGAAAATCAATATCACAAACCACATCACCGTTTTGGACCCGGATGTTGTGCTGGTCCTTCACACTAATCCTGTTGACCGCGTGCAGCCAGTATTCAAACGTTGAGGGCTCTTTCGTCAACAACCGGTCATAGACAACCACTAACTCCGGTTTGACAAAAATAATCGCCCGCGTAAACCGCTCCAGGGCCGGCTCGTAACCCCCGCCCGCCTCGCCCACAACGATATCCACCGACTGCGTCGTCTTGAAGGCAGCGATTTCGCCCCGTGCACCGGCAGTCCGCTTACGCTGACCGCCCCCGTTGACCGTGATATTATTGACCGACCGCGTGCTCCACATCCAATCGCGATGATGCGGCCCTCCATAGTTGTAATAACTGCCGGTCCGGATAAGCAATCGCTCGCCGTACGCCCACAGCACAAACGAATTGTTGCCCGCGTTACCGTGCGACTGCGTACCCATCGGACTCGACTTGAAGATAACTTGTACGTCTTCATCGGCACTGCTCAGCGTCGTGTTCAGGTACGCCTGTCCGGTCCCTCCAAAAAGCCTTGACACCGGCAGGTCATCGGGTGCTCTGGCTTCGACCTTGGCCAACGCGCCGCGGATGAACCCAACGTAGCCGCTTGTCGCGACCGGGCCGCCCATCTGTTCCACGTACCACTGCCAGTGCCCGTTGCCCGCCTGTGCCGCAAGCTGGCTCATCAACGGCACGAGCTGTGAAGCCTTCCTGCGATTCGCACCATCGCCAAATCCACCGCTGACCTTGCCCGGCGGCATCAGATACATCGCGTAATACCCGACCTTCGAAAAGTAAGGCTTATCATACGTGTTAATCCCCATCGCCTCACGCATCACATCCGCCCACCAGGTGAAACGACCGATGTAACTCGACCAGTAGCTCACGCCCTCGTGCCAGCCGCCGTCGTCGTCGCACCAAACAGGATAAACGTTATAGAAGACATTCATCGCAAACCAAACCCAGTCGTCGGCACCTTCGACCTCGCCCAAAAACGCAACCCCAACCTCGCCCAAAAAGTGCCACGCCCGGTTCGCGTGACTCCCGTAAGGCCGCCACAAATGACGTGGATGCAAATGCCCGTACATCTCATCCCCACGCACCTTCATCACGCGCCGGCAAATCTCCTTCTCCTTCTCGCTCAGCAGGTCGTTCACGAATGTATAAGTCCGCGAGAAATAATACGCATAAGGCATCCCCGCCTCGTCGTTATACCGGTACCCCGTGCTTCCCTTGGGGTCCCACTTCGCGCACTCCATCAGAATCCGCTTCGCCTCCAGCCCGTACTTCTCCTGCCCGCCCAACAGCCGCGTAAACGCTAAGGTCGCCGCCCCGTTCAGCGCCCTGATTGTGTACGTCCGGTTCCCCCACCAAATCTCCCGCCACGCCTCGCTGCCTCGCACAGTACCCTCCGGATATTTCTGCGGCTCCTTCGTCGCCGGCGGCCTTGCAATCAGCCGTTCGCTTTCCTTAACGAGCTTCTCGTATTCCGCCTTCATCTTACCCCTCGCCAGCCCACGCAGTCGCCCCAAATTCTCCGGCCGCATAAAAAGTCGCGGATGCCCCTTCGGTATCCGAGAAATGAGCTCCCCCCGCCCCGGCATCGCCATCGCCGCCGCATCGCTGGCAATAGTAAACTTCCGCGACTTGCTCCAGTTCGTATATCGGCCTTTCCCGTCTTTGCCGCGATACTGCCAACTGTACACCCCCGGCTCAAAAGCTCGCGGCGGGCAATGCACGTTAAACTCGATGTCCTTCGCCCTGTATTCAATCTTCCTGAACTTCGCATCCCGCGCGCATTCGATCTCCCACGTCAGACCCGTGTCCGGCCGCCAGCTAAAGCTCGGCGGATTCACCTGCGAAACCGCCCCTTCGCCCGGCCGATATCCCCATTCCCCCGGCTCTGCAGCACGCTCATCAAGCTTGCGCTGAACCGCCGCTGCCGGCACCTGTGCGAGCAATAGCGACACAAGCGCAACAGTCACCCAAACCCGTATCCTGAAAATCTTCTCCGACCAGTCCATTTTGTTACCTCTAACCTTCCTATTGCGAAACTGAACCCACCAATTCTTTGATATTACTGATATTATGTTCAACGCAATATTTTCTTATGCCCTCAATTATTCTCGCCGCGCATCCCGGCTCGATGAAGCTCGCCGTACCAACCGCCACCGCCGACGCCCCCGCGATAATAAATTCGACGGCGTCCGATGCTGTCCTTATCCCCCCCATCCCCAGAATAGGTATCCCCCGCTCCTTCGCCACTTCTTTATAAACCTTATTCACCAAATAGACCGCTATCGGCTTTATCGCCGGCCCCGACAATCCTCCCGTCCTATTGGCCAAAACCGGTCGCTGCGTCTTGATGTCAATCACCATCGCGGTAAACGTGTTGATAAGACTCAGCGCATCCGCCCCCGCCTCGACCGCCGCCCGCGCTATCACGCTGATATCCGTAACGCTCGGCGTCAATTTGACCATCAGCATCTTGGCCCCGCACGCGTTTTTCACCGCCGAGCTAATCTCCTTCACCAATTCCGGGTCGGTGCCGAACGTTATCCCGCCTTTCTCTACATTCGGACAGCTTATATTCAACTCGAACCCCGCTATTCGTTCTTCATTCGCTAACCGCTCGACGACGGTCAAATACTCCTCGATAGTCTCGCCCGCCACGTTCACGAACACCGCCGCCTTCATCTTGCCCAGTATCGGCAGCTTCTCTTCAACGAACCTTTCCACCCCGATATTCGCCAATCCAATCGCATTGAGCATCCCAGCATCGGTCTCAACTATCCTCGGCGTCGCATTCCCCTTCCTCGGCTTGGCCGTAATACTCTTGGTAATAAACCCACCCAGCCGATCCATATCCATAAACTCCCCCAATTCATCAGCATACCCCGACGTCCCCGAAGCAGTAAAAACCGGATTCCCCAGCCGCAACCCACCAAACTCAACCGAAATATCAATGCCTTCGTTCATCCAAACCTTCTTTCGGCATTGCGAAAACCTCGCAATCTCAAATCTATTTAGCCGTCAAAATCCATTTGTGGTCCTTAGTGTCATTCCGACAATTCGATGTCCTCGTACTCACTGATGTCATAGTCATCATCATAGCTGAACTCTACCTTGCTTTGCTTTATGATCTCGTGCAGAATACCAGCCAGATGGTTCTGATCAACAGCCTCTTTGAACTTGTCCAGGAGGGAGGATATGTTGATGATCTCTTCGATGCATTTCATATAGCGAGAGACAATCGCCTTGATTGAATATTGCCTCTTGGCCTGGCCCCGTATCTTACTCTTCAACTCCGACACCGCATCTGAAGATTTCACTACGAATGTAATCGGATACTTCTCGATTTTGTCAATGTCCAAGAAGTATTTATTGACATCCACGGTCTCCGTAACCTGGAAAAACCGCCCCAATGGCTTCATGACAAAATCAATTCCGCCGTCGTTTGCATTGGTGCGTCCAGTCTTGAAAAGCTTCAAATTGTCCTCTTGAAGCTTGTCAATTTCGAATCCCCAGTAGATTTGTTGGTCCCGATAGTAATACTTCAGAATGCTATAACTGACTATCTCGAATATCCTGGCGTCTGCGGCTGGTTCGACAAGGCTACCTATGAAATCAATCAGTTCTTCTTCATTAAGCTTGTGAGCGTCCTCACAGAACCGGATGAACTTCTCGAAGCCCATCTTCTTTGCTTCAACGTAAATGTCAACAATCTTGATTATCGCTTCCGCGATGCTGAAATTGTCTTTCTTGATCTTGATTCTCAAGAGATTCTCGTTGAACCAGTATCGGTTAGTTTCTGGACTTCTCAGGATAGGGATGTACTCACAGGTAGGAAAGTACTTCTTGAATTCCTCGTTCATTCTGTGATTCAGAGCGTGATTCTGAAGCTTTTGCCCAAACGGCAATTGTCTTTGTCTCTTAAGCAGATTGCTGAAAATCGCACCTTCGTACTCCGAGTATTTTCCTTTTCTGTGGAATCCTTTCGATATATAGTCCTCTACCAACACATAGATGGCGTACAAATTCGCAAAACTTCCTCGTGACTTTGAGCCTTTGCTTGCAGACTTTGTCTTTATGTTGAGATATTGTACGATCTGGCTTTTGTCGAAAACTTGCTCGGCAGCCTTGCCAAATCCTTTCTTGAGAATCTTCTTGATCTCTCTCGTGAATTCGTGCTGCATCTCTACACTTCCGAAAAGTTCAGCATGGCCTGCTGTTCATCTCTCGCGGACTCAAACGTTCGGCCCTTCTTTTCCAAAGGCTGACCTTCATACTCTGAACATATCTCCAGCCTTCTTAACCCTATTTTCACATACTCCTCTTCTATCTCTATTCCAATGGACATCCTATCCAGTTTCTTAGCAACATCTGAAGTGGTGAATGTTCCGGAAAAGGGGTCCAGTACCATATCGCCCGGGTGGCTGCTCGCTGTGACAATTCTGTTCAATAGGGCGACAGGCTTCTGAGTGGGATGCTCTTCATATTCCTCCATCCGATACCTCACCCGGGGAATATTCCAGACGTTCCCTGGAACTTTTTTTGAGTTATACACTTTTGGCACGGGCTTCCGATAGTCTATGAGCTTTCTCACTGCGCCAGTTCTTGCCTCCACCATGATGTCGTCCGCATTAAAAGTGTAGTTGTTTTTGTCTTTGACGCAGAACAGGATAGGCTCGTATAGAGATCCATAGTATTTCCTTGCCTGTACTCCTGAACTATCGTAGAACCACACAATCCGAGAGAGTATGGTCATGCGCTTGCGCAGGTAGATGTCGAAATAAGGCATATTTTGGGTGGCTGTCATCACATACAAGCTCCCACCTGGTTTTAGCTTGGATATGCATAGAGCAAGCCACTTGTAACACCAGTTAAGATATGATTCTTTTGACTCCCACTTGTCTCTTCTCCCATTGAAATCCTTACCGATATTGTACGGCGGATCGGCAAACACCAGATCAATAGACTCATCTTCTATTTCGCTGGAGAGCACCTTAATTGCGTCTCCCCAAATAACTTTGTGTCTATCTCTTTCAAATATCTTCACGTTCCATCCTTCTTTCAGAAAACACTATGCTCAACTCTACTCCAAAATCCACCAGGCCCATAGTCAAAAGACCACTTCTCTCGCATCGAACACAGGCCCATCTTCGCAGCACATCTTATACACCGTCTCACTTGAGCCTTCGACTCTGCACTCGACCGCACAGCTCTGGCAGACCCCGATCCCGCACGCCATTCGCCGTTCCAGGCTCACCTGGCAGTCGATATTCCGCTCCTTCGCAATCTCCGCCACCTTGCCTAACATCGCCTCCGGCCCGCAGCTATATATAATCGCCTCTTCCACCGAGGGCTTATTCTCCTTAAGCCACTCCAAAAAGCAATCGGTCACGGGGCCGTGAAATCCGGACGAGCCGTCGTCTGTCGCAACCATCGATTCTATCGTATATTTCGCGAATTCGCGTATCGAGAACCCTAACTGCTGCGAGATCTCATCCATCCTACCCTCGAACGGCAGGGCGTGCACGCTCTTCGCCCCGGCAAACGCAACAACCTCAATATCCCGCTCCTTCTCATCCCACGCTAACACCTTCGCTAAATGCTGCATCGGCGCCGTCCCCATTCCCCCGAAGACCAAAAAGGCCTTCTTCTTGCCTTCCGGCACCGAGAAACCGTTGCCCAACGGCCCCACAACGCTCACCGAATCCCCCGCCTTGAAGGTCGTCATCCGCAAAGTCGCCGGCCCAACAACGCAATAAAGAAGATCGGCCACCGTCTTGTCCCCCTCCCTCGTGACATCAGTGAAGCTAAAAGGCCGCCGCAGCAGTATCTCCCGCCGGGCCGCATCCGCCAATTCATCCGGTATCCTCTCCACCGGCGGCAGGGCGGCGCCGCTCACATCCAACTGCACGAACTGACCGGGCCCAAACCCGTCGAAAGCCTCTGCTCCCGCCCCGGAAAACTCCAACGTAAGCCTGTAGAAACTAATCCCGATCTGCCTGTTAGAAGACACAACCGCCCGAAACTCCCCCTTACTCGATGACCCATACTCTTGTCCCATAACCACCTCACAAAAGCCCTTCATAAACCCGCACACCATCGACAACCTTGCACACATGGACCGCGTATTTCTCGGCAAACTCAGGCCGGCTCCGCGGATACGCCGCATCCACAGCCGCCCGCACCGCCCCCACGCTTTCCGCCCGGACCAGAGCACCCGATGCCCCCTTGTCGCCACCGCCTAACATCCGCTCGCCCAAAACGCCTGGCACCGTCCGAACAATATCGCACATCGTCTCTAACTCCGGCCCCGATATCTTATAATCGTCCCGCAGCCCGGTCCCGTCGGCCCGAAATATCCGCCCCACGGTCTCCACGTCCCCGGACTTCCACGCTTCAAGCATCTCATAAAACCGCTTCTGCGCCCCGAAGATATACTTCAGCCGCTCGCACAAATCCGGATAATTCGCGCCGAACTCACTCATAATCTTTTCATAATGCCCCTCGTCCTTGACATCCGCCAGGCACTTCACATCATACCCCGCCTCGGCCAAAATAGAAGCCAGTTCCTGACACTGCCTTCTTCGAACCGCGTAAGTTGACTTTTCGAGACCGGGACGGTCGGTCCCCGTGTCCAGCACGACAATCCGAAAATCTACCGCGCCGGCCCCCAATTCCACGTAATCCACCGACCTCCTCGCCGGATTATAATATGTCCCCATCCCCTCTTTGCCGAACAGTATCATAATCTGGTCCAACTGCCCGCAAGGCGAGCCGATATAGTCGTTCTCCACCGCCTGCGCAAGATCGACAATGGTCATCTTATCTTCTATCTCGATACCGTTCACATCCAACAGCGACAGAATCAAATTCAAGCTCAGCGACGCCGACCGGCTCATCCCGCCCCCCGGAATATTGCCGTAAATAACCCCGTCGATCCCCTGTGTCAGTTCATAGCCCTCCCGCCTTAGTATAAAATCGACCCCGTATGCAAACCGCCCCCACGTCTGCGCTATTGCCTGCGACTTCGGCTCCGGCACGTCCCCAATCTTAAACTCGAC
>JAGMDR010000030.1 GCA_023128595.1 Planctomycetota bacterium
GGCCACGAGAAAGGCGCATTCACCGGCGCTTACACCCAACGCAAAGGACGATTCGAAATGGCCCACGGAGGTACCCTCCTCCTCGATGAAATCACCGAAACACCCATAAGATTCCAGGCCAAGCTGCTCCGCGTGCTCGAACAGCAGGATTTCGAACGAGTCGGCGGAAACGATAATGTCAAAGTGGACGTTCGAATAGTAAGCACCACCAACAAAGATCTATTACAGGAGGTCGCACAAGGCCGTTTCCGCAGGGACCTCTACTATCGGCTGACCGGTGTCAGACTCATCATCTGCCCTCTGCGCGAGCGAACCGAGGACTTACCCGACCTTGTATGGCATTTCGTGAACCTCTATGCTCGCCAGACCCAGCGCCGTATTACCAGCCTTGACCCCGCAATGATGAATATCTTTGCCAAATATGACTGGCCCGGCAACATCCGGCAACTGCGCAACGTTGTCCTGACCTCACTAATCTTAGGAGTAGGCCGAACGCTCTCGCTGGCCGATGTCTCCTGGCTCTTCGATGAATTGCAGCCGCGCCGGCAGGAAAACGAACTCCTACTCACCACACTCGAGTCGCCAACCGCCGGACTCGGCGGAATACCACTCGTGCAAATAGAAAAACAGGCCATTCTGGATACTCTACGCCAGACTGCGGGCAACAAAACACAAGCCGCAAAAGCTCTGGGGATAAGCGACAGAACCTTACGGGATAAGATACGCCGCTATCGACAACAGGAATCTCTGCAGCCGGTCGGATAACCACCGTCTTGTTAGATCGAGGTAAAAAATATGGCGGACGAAGATATTGAAAAGAACGAAGAAGAGCCAAAAGAGCCAAAAGAGCAAGAAGAGCAAAAAACCTCCAAACCAGGCCTCTTGCACTGGATAATAATGGCCGCTGTGGTGCTTATCTGCGCCGGCTCCGGTTTCCTGCTTGGCCGGTTATTCACCGGTTCGGCCGTCACCGGAACCGCGGAAGCTTCTCAGGAAAACCAAACTGCTCAGCAACCGGGCCTCCTGGCCGATGACTCAGCGCCAGAGTCAACCCAAACCTGGTTCTATGATTTGGATCCCGTTGTCTCAAATCTCGACGAGCCTGGTGTGACGCGCTACGTCCGCGCGCTTTTAACACTCGAGGTAACCTCGAGCGTGTCACAGAAAGAAGCCGTCGAGCTTTTCCAAGAGAAAACGCCCATCCTGACAAACTGGCTTACTATCTTCCTCGCAAGTCTGAGCATCGAAGATATCAGAGGAGACAAAAACCTCAGACGTATTCAATCACAAATACTTGATGCCTTTAACGAAGAGCTTTTTCCCGATCAAAAGCCGAAGATCAAGCACATCCTCTTCAAGGAATTTGCTATACAATGAGTGACCCGGTTGCCGACAAGTTAACTAATGAAAAGATACAACAACTGCTCGCCGTCGTAGGTCTCGAGTCGGCCGAAGATACAAGGCAAAATGTTGAAGCCTTTGAACACGACTGGTGCCGGCCTCGATACTTCAGCCGCAAGCAAGTCAACGAGATCAAGTATTTCGCAGAAAATATAGCCGCAGCGGCAACTGCGAAATTCTCTCAGTTCTACCAGAGCGACTTTGACGTGACAACCGATTCGACCTCACAGCATTTTGCAAATGAATTTCTTCACAAGACTTCAGACACCGAACACAGCGACTATTACCTGGTGTTTGGAACCAGGCCAGGCCGCCCCCACCAGACACAAAGTAATGCCACCGAAGACCTCCAGCCCTGCGGACTCGTTGGCATACCGCACGAAACAGCAATCGCCTGGACAACCCAATCACTCGGCGATACCAAATCCGAAGAAGATCCGGCAACAACTCTGTCGGAATTGGAAATATCTCTCTTGCTGGATACCGCCTCCCTCTTTGTGGAGGCGGTTTCCGACGCTTACGACAACCAGGATTTTTATCCTATCGGCGGCCTCGTTGCGGGCCAATTCCCCCTCGACCTCGAAAATACAGAAGAGCTCTGCAAGATTACTTTCACCACAAAAAAAGCCGGTTCGCAAGACAGCACCAAAGTGTATCTATTGATGCTCTGCAATAAACTGGAACCTGTCACAAAAATAATAACACAAACCATCGAGACTCTTTCTGCTGAGGATATCTCAAAAGCAATTATCGGGCATTTGCAGCAAATGAAGACTTCCGTCACCGTCCAGCTCGGCTCCGCTGTCCTTACCTTTGAGGAGCTGATGAGTCTCAGTGTTGGTGACATATTGATGCTCGATAAAAGAGTGGATGAGCCGATTAAACTGATTGTCGAAGGGATCGAGATCTTGCAGGGGCTACCCGCAAAATCGACCGGAAAGTACGCCGTCGCTATTACACACACCTCTTTCGCTAACACAGGGTGAAACACAAATCCGAGTATATGAACGTGATAACTGGAAGGAAATAGAGATATGGCAGAAGCAGCTGAAGCCGTAGAAGAAAAGGCCGAAGAAAAACAGGACCAGCAACAAGATACTGCTCAACAAGACTCCAAAAAACAGGCACAAGATGTTGAACTCTCCGAGGTCACAGAGCCGGGGGCAACAGGCTCCGGCGCAAGTATCGATATCTTACTGGATATGAACGTGCCCGTTACGGCCGTCATTGACAAAACAGACATATCAATACAGCGGCTTCTGCAGCTCGGACCCGGTTCGGTATTGAAGCTCGATAAACCTGTCGGCGCACCGGTGGATTTGTATCTCAAAAACGTTAAGTTCGCCACCGCAACTGTAGTGGTGATTGACGATAGGTTCGCCATCAGAATAAAAGAGATTCTCGGCACAGGCCTTTCCGCAGACCCGGCCAAAGAATAGACCAATGTCAAACAAGGCGCTTCCTTGGAGAAATAGCCATAATGGCGGTTCCCAACAAATCGAGTAAAGCCGCAATAGCCTCGCCCAACGTGCCCTTCGGATCACACAGCAACATTATCCTCGCTGTAGGCATCGTTACTATCCTCGCTACACTTCTGATCCCTTTGCCCACGCCCCTGCTCGATATGCTCATAGCAGGCAGCATCTCCCTCGCGGTAGCCGTCTTGATAGTCACCCTCTCGTCAAAAGAATCGCTCGAATTATCCACTTTCCCCTCACTGCTCCTTTTTGTGACCCTGTTTCGTCTCTCACTGAACGTCGCTTCGACCAGGTTGATACTCCTCCAGGGCGACGCCGGAAGAATCATCCAGACCTTCGGCGCGTTCGTCGCCGGCGGCAGCTTCGTCGTCGGACTCGTAATCTTCCTTATACTTGTCGTTATACAGTTCATCGTGATCACAAAAGGCGCCGAGCGAATCAGCGAAGTCTCCGCACGCTTCACACTCGACGCTATGCCCGGAAAGCAAATGGCCATCGATGCCGACCTCAACGCAGGCACTATTACCGAAGCCCAGGCCAACCAACGCAGAGCAAAAATTGTCAAAGAAAGCGAATTCTACGGAGCTATGGATGGTGCCAGCAAATTCATCCGCGGCGACGCCAAGGCCGGAATCATCATTACCGGCATTAACATTATCGGCGGCATTGCTATGGGGTATTCACGTGGCTTGCCGATTGCCGGTGCGATAAAAACCTATTCGATCCTTTCCATCGGTGACGGACTTGTCAGTCAGATACCCTCGATGATTATCTCCATAAGTTCGGGCTTTCTCGTAACCAAAATCTCCTCGAAGCACAGCGTCGGCCAGGACCTCAGCAAACAGTTCCTCAAGTCCAGCGAGCCGCTGATAATTGCATCTTTCATCATCGCTGCTATGGCTCTTGTGCCCGGCCTGCCCGCAATACCGTTTCTGTTATTGGCAACAGGCACCGCCCTTGCCGGACGGATGGCGGCCAGATCCGAAAAACCCCGCGAACAAAAAACCGAAGCATCCGCACAACAGGAAATGGCGGATAGACAGCCCGTCGAAGACCTCTTGGACCTCGACCGTATCTCTGTCCAGGTCGGAGTCAGACTGATCTCTCTCGTTGACCCGCGCAAAGATAGCACCATCTTCGACCGCATCGGAGCACTGCGAAGAAAATTCGCCCAGGATCTCGGCATCATTATGCCGCTGGTTCGCCTGCGGGACAATATCAACCTCGAACCGACTACTTACGAAATTCGAATCTTTGACCATATCGTAGCCAAAGGACGACTCGAACCTAATATGTTCCTCGCTATGGACGCCGGCAGCGTCCACGAGAAGGTAGGCGGCATTCAAACTAACGAACCCGTTTACGGACTGCCTGCTCTGTGGATTGCACCGAACGATAGGGAAAAAGCCGAACTCAACGGATACACCGTAATCGACCCCGAATCCGTGTTCATTACGCATTTATCGGAAACACTCAAAAGCCACGCAGACGAATTGTTGACACGCGAAGACGTTCAGCTCCTCACCGACAGACTTCGAAAAACTCAACCCTCATTAGTCGGAGAGGTGATCGGCGAGCTCGTACCCGTGGGAATGCTCCAACGCGTGCTCAGAAACCTCTTGATCAGTGGAATACCGGTCCGCGAGCTCACCACAATACTCGAATCGCTCGGAGAACACGCTTCAAAAACTAAAAACACCGATGTCCTCACGGAGCTCGTCCGAAAATCGTTGGCCAAAACCATTACAGAGCAGTACAAGGACCAGACGGGCAAGATCTTGGCCATAACGCTCGAACCCGTGCTCGAACATCGGATGAGCTCAAGCCTGCAGCAGGAAGCAGAACAGCTAAACCTCGCCCTGCCGACCGATGTGGCAATGGATATAAGCAGAAGAATCGCACAAGCCTGGAAGACGGCTATGGATGACGGCAAAGACAAGATCGTTTTGCTCTGTGACTCGAGACTGCGATCCCCGTTGGCGGCAATGCTCTCGCGAACGGTCCCGCACCTCCCGGTCGTCGCTTACGACGAAATTGTGCTCGGAACCGAAATAGAGCCGGTGGAAGTTGTATCAGTCCACCAGAACACAGAAATGGCCCCAAAGGACACCGAGCTCGTCGGCGCTTTGTAGTTATGAACCTTAGTTTCTTATGAGTGAAACTTTGCCAAGAACAGAACTAACCTTTTTAGTCCCGGCTGTGCCGGGTTACGAAGAATAAACGCAGTGCGACAGAAAGGAACTACCGATTATGCTGCTGAACGTGCGGTCAACGGCGATAAGTATTGCTGTTATATGCTTCTTCGCCATCAGCTTCATAACCTGGCTCGGCGGCCTTGGGCCGTTCACCTGCTGCAAGAGAGCCGTCGCCGGAGCATTATTAGCCTATGTCGCAGCAGCTTTGGCGGTTAAAGCCGTAAACGCTATTGTGATCAGCGCAATGGTGGAAAATCAGATGAACCAGCAGAAGGAACAAAACAGTGGCGGCGAAAACTGAAAAGACCTTGCAATGCCGGGGAGTTGAAGACGACGGCCAAAAGCACCTCAGGACCGCTGCCAAGCGCGCGTACGCCGGCCAAAAGAAACAACTGGTCGATAATGAACAGATCGCCCAGTTGCTGCCCTTGGTCCATAAGGTCGTTCAGCGCGCGGTGACGTATTTGAAACCTCCGCTGTCCTACGATGATCTGGTTTCCGCCGGAACTGTCGGACTCGTTAAAGCTGCCCGCGACTACGACCCCTCTCACCAGGCCGGATTCAAAACCTATGCCTACATCAGAATCAGAGGCGCCATCCTCGACGAACTGAGAAGCTGGTCTCTTGTGCCGGCCAACGTCGACAAGAAAATTCGCCAAACACTACAAGCAAGCCTGGAAATTACCGAGCAGACCGGCCTAACGCCCACCGATCACCAGTTGGCAGAGAAACTCGACATTCCTATTGATGAACTCTATGAAATACTCGAATCTGTGCGCGCAAAGCACTTCCTATCCATAGATGATTCCCCGGAAGATTCTCCTCCGCTCGTCGAGTTATTGCCGGCAGCCAACACTGCTACCCCTCACGAGCACGTCGAAAAACGTGAGCTTATCAACGAGCTGGCAGAGGCAATCAGCCAGTTGAACCAAAGACAGCGGCAGATCATCTTACTTTATTATCAACAGCAATTAACTATGAAGCAGATAGCGAAGGTTTTCAACATTACTGAACCACGTGTCAGCCAGCTGCACGCAAGTGCTCTATTAAGATTGGCCCTAAAATTGAGGCAATGGAGAGATGGCAGATAGCAATTACAATATGATAGAACCGGTGGAAAACCTCCAAAATGTCGGAAGTCTGACGCCGGTAAACCAGCGAAAAGAAAGAAAACAACGCCGCAACCAGCAAGAACAGAAACAAGAAGAAGGCGAGAAGGAGCTAAACGAATCAGTCGAAGAGAACACCGATCACCAAGCTCCTGAAAACGGACCAAATAAGCATTCTATCGACTATTGCGCCTGATTCGAGTGAAACAACGGTGCGGCACAAGCACGAAAACTAAGGCGAAAAATGAAAAGAACAGCAGGAAACATCTTAAAGAGCAGCGACGTTAAACTCGAAGGCCAATTCCATCTCGACGTGGGGGCCCTCCAGGCCCACTCGCCACAGGAAAAAGCCGTGCACTCGGCCACACCGCAGGTGCGCATCGTTGAAAGCCACCCCGAATTTGCCGTTCTGGAGCTAACCTGCACTTGTGGCAATAAATCGTATATCAGATGTGAGTATGATAATGTCCAATCTGCAAACCACGAAACTCAACAGACAAAAACTAACGAGGAAAAGCACAATGCGAACTAACAACAGAACCATGCTTTCTCTGATTCTGTCGGCCCTGACAGTTCTCTGCGCAGGCTGTACAGTCGAGAAGCCAATCGAAGTTGTTCTCAAACCCGATCCGTCCGTCGGTTTGATCAAACAGGCAAACGCGCCGAAAAGATTTCGGGATTCCAGCCAAGAAGGCCTAACCGTCGTGGAATCCGCAATGGAATTGTCGGCAAAATACGCCAAACTCGCCGAGCAAACGGCTGCCGTCAAAGAAAAAAATCAGGAGCTCATCAGCGAGAACCAACGCCTCAAAGACCGCCTCGTACCCTGCGACGCTCAGCTAAAACAAGCACAAAAGGAATTAGCTGAGGCGAACGACCTCTTGATCGAAATGCGTATTGAGCTGAACAATTGGAAAACCGATATCCTCGGCTTTAGAAACGAGATGCGAGAAGCCAATAAGGCCGAGATTGAAGCCCTCATCAAGATACTCAGAGTTCTCGGCGGAGAAACTAAGGCCGAATCCACCGCCAACAACAACGACTCAAATACAAGCCCGCACGATCAGCCTGACCGCCCCCAAGAAGAAGCCCTCCAGGCAGCGACTACTTCAGGTGAATCAAATGGATAATGCAAGAACAATATTACCGACGCGAACCACAAAACGCACAACTTTGCACACAGCAACTCTGCTCTGGCTCACGCTCTTATCCGGATGCAACATCATTTATAGGACCTCCATGCGCCAACCGGATTACTATTACCTGAATCCACACAAGAACCTGCCCGCCGTCGGCACCGCTGTGCTCGTCGAGCTGGACAACGATTCCAGCTACCCACAAATCTCTGCCGATATGACTCAAGCCATCTTCCGGGCATTGCAAAAAAGACAGATCTTCAGCGTCGCCGTCATCCGCCAAACCGACCCCGCCTGGCGAAGCCTCCAGGTGGATGCGGACTCACCACACACTCTCGACCAAATGAGGGCAATGCGAAAGGCATTAAAGTCCAACGCCGTACTGGTCGGCACCGTTACGACATATCAGCCATATCCCCACATGACCATTGGTCTAAAACTCAAGCTCGTGGACCTGACCGACGGCCAACTGCTATGGGCCTTCGAGCAAGTCTGGGATACGACCGATAAAACAACAGAAAAGAGAATCAAAGACTATTTTCACGATCAAATACGCGCCGGATTCGCCCCTCAGGCTGAACAATTGGTGGTCGTCAGCTCACTTGAATTCGTCAAATTCGTGGCATACGAGGTAGCACAGACAATGTAACACAGTAGTCTTGATGAGGTTGCAAACAAAGTAGCTCGTCATAAAAAGATGGGGGACTTTAGAAAAAATTTGAGAATTTACAGAAAAATCGTAAAGTTTTTGCAAAAACGTGCGAGAAAAACTGTGGAAAAGAAATTTTGAAAGAACAATATCGCAATGATAGAAAAGATAGACGCCAATCAGCTTCGAGATATTCTGGAGAAATCCGCCGGCCAACAGCCCGAATCTCCCAAGATTCCGGTAAGCAACCAGGCCGATGCTTCCCTGCAGGTCAATTACGCATCCTTGATTGAGAGTGCCAGGCAGATTCCCGAAAACGATGCCGCAGCCGTCCAGCGGGCCCAAGAACTCCTGTCGTCCGGCCGGCTTGAAAGCCCGAAAAACATTAGAGCCGCTGCAAAACACATCATAACTTACGGCATATAAAAGGGTTACAAAAGCAAAATCATTATATCAAAAGGCCGGCCATGGACGGTCGCTACTGTAGCCTGAACGGATTTATAAACTCGGCGAGGAAACGTGTAGAACTGGCCCCCACCAGTTATCCCAACCTCGCCGTTTTTTCTTCTTCCGGCCCACCCTATCTTTCACAGAATTGCTCTGGATGGACCCAATATGGAACCTGAAACCTCACTAACAAGCAAATTCAAGAAGCTCTGGAAATACTACATCATCCAGAGTCTGCTGGCAGCCACCGTCCTGTTTATCATCGTTTTGATCCTCGGGGAGGACAAAATGGTCGTCGCCAGTGCAATCGGCGCCACCTCCTTTATCGTATTCGCAATGCCGAAAAGCGTCTCCGCACAGACAAGGCATGTCATCGGCGGCCACCTCGCCGGCCTGGCCTCCGGCGGCATATTTTACTTCATCCAACTCCCCTATTCCCTTGAGTGCGCCTTAGCGGTCGCCCTTGCTATCTTCCTTATGGTGGCCCTGGACGTCGAGCACCCGCCTGCCGCCGGCACCGCCCTGGCCGTTGTAATAAACGAGGTTACACTCGATGCCTTTGTCACGATACTGCTAAGTGCGGTAATCCTCTCTCAATGCCGCTATTACCTCAGGCACCGCTTAAGGGATTTGGTGTGATCTTGACTAAACAGTTCGCGGATCAGACGTAAAAATCAAGAATCCGTCCTGCCGGACCCTCATCGACAGATACTCGTGCCCCCCCCGGCCCAAATGTATATGTAACCGAATTGCTGGGGGACTCGAATCCGACACTCGCAGCGTCAGCATAACCGCTCCCGGAGCGCTCCGCATCCCGCCCCCTTGCACGCTGCGATAGACCAACGCTCCTGCTAAAAGGAACCGACCTGACTACCCTGCATGAGATTCTCTTTACCACTTCATCAAACCCCCATCTAACGACTATATTAGCAGATTCGAGCGGATAAATCAAGGAAAATCATGCCGGCCTGACCGGCAATCCTGCATTCGCTGCTATGGCAGGCAACAAGGCCAACATTATAGGAGTATTGATGCAAAATTTATGATGGACATCACCTGAGCCAGGGCTAAAATCAGCGTGTGAATTGCTCCTGAACTTCAGTACTTGGCTCTTGGAAAAGGCCCTGTCGATGCAAATCATCGCTCAATGCCCGCGATGCGGCAACAGTTGGCGACTCGACGCCACCGCAGCCGATAGAAGAATAAGGTGTTTGAAATGCCGCAAATTATTCAAAATCCCCAAGTTGGAAGAGGTGCCAAAGGCAGCCGAGACTATAAAGCACGCAAAAGGCTCTATTTATGTTGACGAGGCCGGCAAGACATACGGCTGAATTTCCCGAATTAGCCGCCGGCAAAGTCAACTGCTAAGGCGCCGCTATGGCTTTTCCTGAACAACAACTTGGCGCGTTTGCCGTAGCGCAATCTTTGGAGGCCGCTGCTTTCAGGATCTCAACAAAACGTTCCACCATAGACACCGCAGGCCATCTCCGTTGCGAACGCCAGATGTGCTCCTCGGCCCAGGGCAATGCAAGAGGCAGCATCACCGCCTCAATATCCGACTGCTCCAGCTCAGCCGCTAATTCGCCGAGCGCCTGCACAACACTTACCGGCATCGCCACCACGTGCGACTTGTCCGTCCGTTCGGCCTGACACAGTAATGCCGAGCCTGTCACTATGTGCTCCCTGCACACAATCGGCCTTTGCTCATACAGTGTGCACAAACCGTCGGATACCAGAGGACAGGCCGCCTCAAGCCCCCCGTACCATCTGCCAACCCGATTTATCTCGATTTGCTCGTCTGTTTCCGCCAATCCGCTTGTGTCAAATTCCCCCGGCCCCACTTCAAGAATTCTCTCCGCCGTATCCAGGCACAGTCGCAATACCGCCCTGCCCTGCTCGGCCGGCATAGCCAGCACCTCTTCTCGGAAGCGAAAAACCTCGGGAACCGACAGCGGAATCAGGTAGCTGCAGCACGTCGAACAGCCCTTGCGGCACGGTACAAACTCGCCCTTTTCGCCAAGTCTCTCCAGCACCACAAGCGCCAGCTTAGTCGAAAGTCTTCGTGCCAGTGGCGCTATGTCCGACAGCCTCGCCTGCCCCCGTGCAACACTAATGCGAAAATGAACCGTCCCCCCTAATATATCAAGATCCAGACTGATACTCTCGGCCCCGCAGCCAACCTCCATCTGCTCAGCCTCACCTAATACCTCAAAGGCGGATTCTCAACCATTGACAACACCCCTCAATCATTCTTATCCATAATACTGTTGCCCACAAACACAGATCCAGGATCGTAACCACCGGATCACCTTCACAGCGAGTAGGAATCTGCTTCGTCCTTGCTCACATCGTCTGATATGTCTCTGCTGCTCTTCAAATCGGCTTGATCATTTCGGTCGTCTGTCTTCGGCCTAAGGATTTTGGGGACCGGCTTTTTGGGCGGCTCAATGCCCAGGGCCTTTTCGATCCTTGCCATTCTTATCGAAAGACCCGTCAGCTTGCCGTCTATGGATTCCAGCTTCTTCGCAACGCTCCTCATATCCACCTTAATGCCGCTTAAATTCCTCTCGGTCAAGGTCATATATCGGTCCATTAACCGCTCGTAGGCATCTATCGCACGGGCCGCGTCCGTTCTGTATTCCGGCAGCCTTATTTCATGCCTTATTTCAGGCCTAATCTTATAAGTCCTGTCACTTCCCTCAATTGACGTGCAATACCAAACCACGCTCACGCACACAATCACGCCCGCCACGATGCCAAATATGCTCTTTTTCGCTCTCATCGACTTATCTCCTTTAGTATCTCTTATGCTTCGAGACCACAACAATATAATCGGCAGAAAAACCGGCTGTAATACCAAAGATTCCAAAAAATCGCCTCCCACCAGGTATCTTCGCCGAGCACAACCTTGACGGAAAAACCGAAATTTGGCAAAACCACACTTGAAAGGAACCACTATGCCGGTAAAATCGTGACCATCGGAGCTAATAATCGTCTCTCAAGGACTTATGTGGAAAGGTGAAAAATGGGTTTTGCAGCGTTAGACTGGATTGTGATAGGTTTGTATTTTGCCGTAGTCATGGGCATCGCCGTCTGGGTAATCAGGCAGCGGCAGAGGTCGTCGGCCGATTACTTCCTCGCAGGTCGGCACGTCGGCTGGTTCGTAATTGGAGCATCGCTGTTCGCCTCCAACATCGGTTCGGAACACCTCGTCGGCCTGGC
>JAGMDR010000300.1 GCA_023128595.1 Planctomycetota bacterium
ACAACCAGCGACGCCGCCCCCACACCCAACGCCTTCAAAAACCGCCTTCTGGTTTGATACCCCTTCATTTCCTGCCCATCCTTCCGTCGATTATGCTCACTCCAAACGCCTTCGACTCCGCGCCGAAAGCCGCGTCACAACAATCAAAGCCCACCCGGCATGCCTTAGGTGGCCGGCGATGCCAGTCTGAGCTTCGTGAATTTCTTTACCTGGTCGGTAATGCCCACTTCACTCGGCAGCCGTTCCATTGAGCTGGCGCCGTAAAAACCGTCAACACCCTCGACGCGTTCGAGAATATAGTGTGCATCCTCGGGCATAGCAATCGGCCCACCGTGGCACAGTACAATTATGTCACTGCGGATTGACTTGCAAGTGCCGACTATGCCCTCGCTCATGACCGACACAGCTCTGCCGCGATCGCTATGCCCAAGAACACCTTCTTTACCCTTTGGGTGGCAGCAGGCAACTTCTTCTCGCCTTACGTCCGCCCAAACAGACGGCTCGCCACCCGTACCGACGTCAACCGTCACAACTTTGGCCCCGGCATCACCGACGCACTGAGCAATATAGCCAATCTCCCGGCCCTTGGTATCCATTGTGGCAATGGCATAAACCGTTTCCATAATACACAACTCTCTTGGACGATTGCAGTAGAGTATTGCTAACACCTGGCTCTATTATACGGACTCACAAGCAACCTGCCAACACTTGAGTGCAACACTATCATAGACACCGCACACAAATTAAACCTTGATATGTAAGTAGAACCCCTATATCGTCTTGAGGAGAAATTGTCAGGGAACGCTTACCGCAGGGCATTTTGCTATGGAAAGGATTGAATCCGTCATATTCGACTGGGGGCGAGTGCTGATAGACAACCCGACCCCCGGGCTGATGCGGTACTGCGCCGAAGCGCTGGGCGTCTCGGAAGAGGACCTGGCCGCGGCTGAGAGCGAATTCACAGCCGACTTCCAGAAAGGCGTAATCAGCGAAGAGGCGTTCTGGGAAAGAGTATGCACCAAGCTAAAGGTGCCTGAGCCACGAGGTGGATCATTGTGGGCCGAGGGATTCGAGGCTGCCTGCGCACCGAGGAGCGATATGTTTTCGCTGGCTGCCCGGCTGCACGAAGACGGCTGCAAGACCGCAATCTTGTCTAATACGGAAGTCCCTGCGATGGACTACTTCCACCAGTTGCGACACGATATGTTTGACGTGTTGGTCCTCTCCTGTGCCGAGGGCACGAGAAAACCCGAAACAAGAATCTACGAAATCGCCGTTGAGAGTCTCGGCCTGCCGCCCGGCCGCACACTGTTCATAGATGATACGCCGGAGCACATAAACGCCGCAAAACAGGCAGGACTCAATACGATTCTTTTCAAGAGCATCGATCAGGTAAGAAATGAATTAGCTCTGCTCGGCGTTAAAGAGAATTAGACTAATAGGAGCGGTCCGCTGTTTGTCAACGCGGCCCGCCCGACGAGACTATGGCCAATTATCATCTCGTAATCCTGAAGAAACCTTATCTGGACGCTATTCTGGATGGTCGCAAGCAGATCGAATCGCGTTTTTCCAGGACAAAACGCCCCGCTTTCGGGCGGGTGCTGGCCGGGGACAGGCTGTTTCTCAAATTAAGCTCCGGCCCGGTCTGCGCAATAGCGACCGCCGCGAAAGTCAAGAATCTCGAGGACCTCACGCCAAAAAGAATCTTCGAGCTAAAACAGCAGTACAACCGCCAAATCCTGGCGCCCGACGAATACTGGCGCAGCAAAACGGACTGCAGGTTCGGCTTTTTGGTCCGGCTCGAGGACGTTCGCCCTATCGAGCCTGTGCGAATCCACAAGAAAGATTGGCGGGCGTGGGTCGTTCTAACAGAGGACAACGATTTTGGCCTGTTGAGAATTGACGCTGCACGAAAAATCCGCTGACCGGGCCTTTTTCCCGCTTTTTGGGTTCATCCGGTTAATGCGTAGGTGGCCTGACAAACCAGGCCCTCGGACTTGGCTGGAGAGAAAAATCGTTTGGGCAGAGGCTCAAATTTGGGGCACAGGGGG
>JAGMDR010000301.1 GCA_023128595.1 Planctomycetota bacterium
TAATGCAATCGTATTGAATTTCTGGTCCTTGCGACGTTGTAGATACTTCTCAACCTCGCCGCGATTTAACCTCCAGGCAATCGCCCACGCCGTATCGGCGAGGGCAAAGAATCCGGATCCGTCCTTGCGAACCAGAAATCGGCCGTTTTCGCTCACACGCAAATCGCTCGGCTTGTCGGCCAGCAGTTCTGTTGTATTTGTGAAGTAAATAACGCTCAGTAATGCGATCCGAATCAGGCGCCGTTTCATACTCTTTAACCTTTCTCATAGCATGAGTCCGTATTTCGTAAAAGGAACTATGTATCTGACAACTCCCAAGCAATCGCTTGAAAGAAATATGTGTCACTGTTTGCCTGGGAAATGCGGGATAACAGTGACAGTTCTGATTCTTATCTTCACATCTCTTAGTTGATTCTCCCGCAAGTCAGGCTAAACTTACAGCCGGAACTCACAGCCTGATCATGGCGGCAATCCAACTTCCGCTGTCCGGCGCCGAAATCGTCACCCTTTTGCCGCCGACGATTTTGTTTTCTTCGCCCCATTGACCTGTCAAAGCATTAATCCATTTTAGCCTGAAATCACCTTTGCAACCGGCCAGATTAAGACTGGCGGAGCCGCCCTCTAAGAAAAAAAGAGCGTACATTCGGCCTGGATCGGCGGAGAGAAAGACCTTCGAGTCTTCATAATCCGTTAAGAGATCGTTTCGCGGGGTAAGCTCCCACATCTTGACAAGGCTTTGAAGTTTGCGAAGGGCCTTGATGCAGTCCTGAGCAGGTTTGGTCAAGCCGATGCCGCCGATTGGATTGCGATGGAAACGAGTGGAAGCACAGCCGCCAATCACATTCAACACATAACGCTGTACGGCTGATTCCGTAGTCCAGCGGCGCCAGACCCTCTTGTAATAATCACGATCGGGCGGCCATTGGCTTGATCCGTAATTCTTGGTATTGTTAATCGGGCGGGGGTTTTTCTTTATGCGGTCCCGGACAAACAATATGTTTTGCCAGTGTTTCTTAAAGGTGTTCTTATTGCCGGTGTTTTGCGAAATGTCAAGAAAGGTATAAATATCGGGCCGATCAAAAGACAGCAGGAATTTCTCTTCGGTGTCCAGCTCCCAGCCAACGTCGAACATATCGGTCAGATAGACATCGACACCGGCTTCGGCTGCCTTGTCCTCAATGTATTTCATCCAATACTGTCCCCATACCGGAGCGGTGCTGGTCTCATTGTTCATGCAATACAGTACATTACCGCACGCCAGTGAATAAGAAAGCATCTTGTCCACGAACGCCTCCTGGTATTGGCGCACTACGTTATTATCATCCATCGCCGGGATCGTATGAAAGAAGGGCTGTTTGTCCGCGCCGGGGTGATGCGTTGTATATGTTGTCTCCAGCCCCGATTCAGCGGAGGTGTAGTTGATATTGTTTGCGGGATTGTATGGGTTCGGCTTCCATGTCTTGAAACGCCCGTTGTCGGTATAATCAAACCGATCCCACACCTCAATCTGAACAACTATGTCTCGCTCGCCTGTGAGCTTGAGCATGGTTTCAAAACGATCCCAGTATTCATCGTTCCACTGGCTGAGATCGTATTTGCCGTCGGGTAGCTTCTTGAATGCTTGTACCTCAAATCCCTTGTCGACCCGGGCGCTCATTGTGTTGCGGATGTAGTTGCCGCCCACGGAGGCGAGAAGGTCAAGATGTCCTTTCAGATCGGGTATCTGAAAGAGATTATCATCCTTTGAACCGCCTAACAGCAGCACCGGCTCGCCCTTGTACTGCCAGTAACGAGGGTTCTTCTCGTATGGCTTAATGCAATCGGCGTTGCGCCCGGCCAGGCAGTTGCCGCACAACCACAAAACCGCGGTAGTTACAATGGCAATGGTTAGCCTATGGCTATTTGATATTTCCGCTGGCATATTAATCCTTTCTCATCCGGCACGGCGACTATAAATGGGAGTGTCTGTATCTTTATTTCAAGTCCTGGTTCAGTACGTACTGCTCACCTTTGTTTGTTTTCATTTCAACAACTTTGTCTTTGTACCTGATCTTGCAGTCCTTGCCCGCTTTGGACAGCAGGCGCACCTCTGATAGTTCCGCGTTGCTCCACTTAATGTCGATTACGAATCCGCCACGTGTACAGAGGCCCTTGACGTGTCCTGCGGGCCATGCGTCCGGCAGGGCGGGCAATAGGTGAATTTCGCCGGCGTGACTTTGCAGGAGCGTTTCTGCTATTCCTGCTGTGCCGCCGAAGTTGCCGTCGATTTGAAAGACACGACCGGGCCAGCAGGCATTGAAAAGATTTGGAAATGCGTTGCGGCCAATTAGTCGCTTTAGATAGGCGTAGGCCTGGTTGGGGTCGAGCAAGCGGGCGTAGAGGCTTGTTTTCCAGGCATTGGCCCAGCCGACATCTCCTTTGAAGCCTCGCCGTTCGAGGGACTTACCGGCTGCGGCGGCGAGTTTCGGGTCTATTTGGGGCGTGAGCTCGTAATACGGATAGAGGCCGTACATGTGTGAGATGTGGCGGTGCTGCGGATCCGGCTCATCGTAGGGTTCGAGCCACTCCTGGAGTCGGCCGTCCGGGCTAATCTGATTGGGGGCTAGGCGTGTGCGTTTGGCTCTGAGCTCCCGACTAAACTCCTGATCTATGCCGAGAATCTCGCCGGCCGTGATGCAGTTGGCGAACAGCTCTCGGAGAATCTGCATATCTACGGTCGGGCCCATGCAGGTATGACCGACCGTTCCATTTTTCATGCGGAAGGCGTTCTCAGGTGAATTTGACGGAGCGGTGACGAGCCAGCCGTGAGCCGGTTCGGTGATGAGCATATCGAGGTAGAACTGCGCCGAGCCTTTCATAATCGGATAGGCCCATTTGAGATATTCCTTGTCGGGCGTAAATTCGTGGTGTTCCCAGAGATGCTCGCAGAGCCAGGCCGACCCGCTGACGGTGGAACCCCAACTGGCTCGTTCTCCGGGTGCGGTGAAGCCCCAGGCGTTGGTGATAACGTGGGCGACCCAGCCGTCGGCATTGTAGTACGCCTTTGCGGTGGTGCGGCCGGGCTCTTGAAGCGACTGGACCAGCTTCAGCATAGGGACGTGACAATCGCCGAGGTTGCAGACCTCGGCTGGCCAATAGTTCATCTGCACGTTGATGTCGAGGTGCCAGTCGCCGTTCCAGGGGGTCTGAATCTCCTCTGCCCATATCCCCTGCAGATTGGCAGGCAGCGTTCCGGGACGGGACGAGCTGATCAGCAGATACCGGCCAAAGTTGAAGTACAGTGCCGCCAAACCCGGATCTTCGCCGCTGTCTGCGAACGCCTTGATGCGCTTGTCGGTCGGCAGGAGCGCATTTCGCCGACTGCCAACCTTGCCGTCATCGAGCTTAATCGCAACGCGATCGAAAAACCGCTTGTGATCGGCGATATGATCGGCCAGGCGCGATCTGTACGGCTTCGCTCCTGCTGCGGACATCACCTTGGCAGTTTTGGTCACAGGGTCATCTACTTTGCGATCGCGCGGAACGATACCGTGATAATCGGTCTCGGCGGCAAAGAGGATGGTCGCTGCGTCGGCCTCGCTGACCCTCAACTGGTTTTCAGCCGTCGTGACTCTTCCGCCGGTTGCAACCACACGTAGGCGCGCCGCATACCAGATCCCATCGCCACCTTGGCCGTTGTTCAACCAGCCGGTCATCTGTAGTTCGCTTACTGATCCAGGATTCTTGGCGCCGCCGGTCATCTCAAAACGCTCGGGTCGATCCAGCTTTATCGTGAAGCTCAATACGCCCGGCTTGTCGGCTGTAAGACGAATCACCCCGACCTCATCCGGGCTGCTGACGAAATACTCGCGCCGATAGCCAACTCCGTTCTGTGTGTAACGGACCTCGGCTACCGCTGTGCTCAGGTCCAGTTGGCGGTGATAATCCGCAACCAGGCCGCCCCCGGTCTCGAACTCTATCGAGAGATTGCCGAGCACCTGGTAGCAGCCGAAAGGCACATTGGCGCCGCTGCCGTGCCCCGACCCCTTACCCTTGCAGGTGAAGGTCTGGTTGACGAGGCGCTCTGCTTCGGCATTCTTGCCTTCTTGAAGGAGGCGACGGATCTCGGGGAGCTGCTTATAGGCGTCGCTGCGATTGTCGTCCGCCGGCGAGCCGGACCAGAGAGACTCCTCGTTCAATACGATGCGGTCGCGTTCGACGCCTCCGAAGACCATCATTCCCAGCCGCCCATTGCCGAGAGGCAGAGATTGCGTGAAATGGCCGGCTGGCGTCTCATACCAGAGAACTACCGATTTGTTATCGGAAAGCGCCGCCGCGGAGACGCCTGTATGAATAATCAACAATATCAGAGTTATTTCTCTAAGCTTCTTCATGCGCTATTATCCTCTTGTTCGCCAGAAGTTTGCGTTGGGGAGGTTTTTAGGGACGTCCAGGCGGCGTTCCCAACTGGTTAAGAGCCTTTCGTGCTCGGTCAATGTCGAGGCATGGCGCGAGGTTGTCGCCAGGTTTTTTGTTTCACCCGGGTCGTTTTTCATATCGAAGAGCTGTTCGGTCGGGTCGTCTGCGTAGGCGATGTACTTATATCGCGGCGTTCGGACCATTCTGCCGGTATTGGTGCTTACCTCGGAGACGATGAATTCACGGTTGGGCAAGCCGGTGAATTCAAGATGCCGACGCAGGCTCGCCCCCCGCATTTTCGGGGGCGGCTTTATGCCGGCGTAGTCGCAGAGAGTGGGCACAATATCCAGGCCCGATGCCAGATGGATTGTGTCGGTCGAATTCTCTCCAACTCCACCGGGCCAGGAAAAAAGCAGTGGAACCCGGCAAGCCTCATTGTACAGACTGCTCTTGCGGACCATCTGATGATGTCCCATCCCTTCGCCGTGGTCGGCGGTGAAGACGATCAGGGTATCTTTGATATGACCCCAATCTTCGAGCGCCTGTAGGATGCGGCCAATCTCGGCGTCCAAATGTTCGATATTGCGGAAGTAGCTCCAGCGGTAGTATTGCCAATGCTGCTTGTCCCATTTGCTCTTGCCCCTGAACGGCTCGTTGCCTGCTCGTCTTTGTCTGATTGCCTGCGGCTCATTCTTGTCGTAGTCGAAATTGGCCGGCAGCTCGGGGAGTTTGGCGGCCAATTCCGGATAGCGAAGGTGAGCCGGGTTTTCCATATTCAGTCGGAGCCACTCGCATATATCGTGCGGCTGCATGAACGAGGCTACCAGCAGAAACGGCTTACGTTTAG
>JAGMDR010000302.1 GCA_023128595.1 Planctomycetota bacterium
GGGGGCGTTTGGTTGAGCCCGGGCGACGGTTGAGCCGCTTTGACGGGCGAATTTTGAGATTGCCGGTTCGGGGTGGACAACGGGGCCGAAGATACGGTGGTTCCCCGAGCGGGAAGGGCGTTTGGGGATTCGGCCGTCGCCGTGCTGCCGAGCACAACGGCCGCCAGAGAAATAACAATTTGTATCTTGTATGTTGCCACGCTAAGAAACAGACCGGTTTATGACCTTTATTGTTGTTTGACGTGCAAATGGCGTGCCGAAACGCCGAAACAGGCGTTAGTGCGTCAGTAAGGGCGATTTTGGGCGAGGGATTGGCAAAATCACCGAACGAATTGTCGAAAAACTTGACACGCGCATAGACGGGCGCCAAACATTGCAGAAGACCCCTGGCAGCTTTGAAATCTACTCGTCTGCTCTGAGTACGGCGATCAGGATGTGCAGCTTCTCGGATATTGGGCTCTCGGCGGTTACCCAATCGCCTCCGGGCCCGGCCCCCCACGAATAGACTGGCCATTGGTGATTTGAAGGCAGGGTATCATTCAGGAAGTCCGCGACTGCCTGGGCCCGCCTGGCGGACAACAGCCACTGCTCTTGCCTGGTTGCCTGCTCAGCAGCCAGGCCAAGCACACAGAGTCTGATCCTTTCGGTAGCGGGACTTGATCGCAAATTCAGGCAAAATTCCGTCAAATACTTTTTCGCCGATTCATCCAGAACTGCCTGGCCCGGCCGGAAATGAATGTCGGTTACCGAGAATTTGGTCGTTTTTGCGACTATCTGCGAGGGCATCGCAGCCACAGAGCGGGTGAGTTCCTTGAACATCCAGCGAAGCTCTTCTTCTTTTGCGTCAATAGTCCTGACGACTAATGCCTTGTCAGGTGTGCTTATGAAGTGCTTGGTTTTGACTTGGCCGAAGTCGGGTGTTTGTCGTCTGCCCGGAAGCATTCCGAGTCCAAGACCGAGCGTCCTCATTGACTCTATGAAGGACTCCCTGCCCTTATTGAAGAGTTCAGGGTCCTGAACCTGAGCCAAACTCAGCAGCATAACAAAGAACGTCAGCAGCAGCGTCACCATATCTGAAAACGTGACAATGTACCCCGGGACTTTGGCGGGGGATTGTTTGATGACTTGACGCTTACGACTCAATTGTAAATGCTCCGTTCCAATAGAACAATTTCAAGCATTCGTTCTTCTTGCGTTCCTGAGGGGGTTGATTCATCGGTTTTGAGAATCTCCTGGGTGACGGTGCTTGCGGCTGAAATACTGAATTGTTTTTTGTCAAGCCCTTGCCTGGCGGTAAGATATTCCATCACCGCCCAGGCCCGCGGAAGACCGGACTGCTTGCTGTTCTTGTCGCTCCCCCGGGCATTTTCAGCGATCACCACCCTGTTTGGCACTTCTTTCAGGAATGATGCCATAATAGAAAGAATACCGTGGCCCTGACGTGAGATAACGGTCCCTTTGCCCCAGAAAATCCTTCCTGATGGGACCAGGAACACCTTCCGGTTGTGGAAATCCGCAGGCTCTGTTTCTTGTTTTAGATTGTCTTCGTCACCCGTTGTCAGGGTGGGCTTCTCACTGCCTTTGTCGAGATCTTCTGTATGTCTGAACTCCGTCGGAGGTAGGAACGCATCTCTGTCCTTCTCAGCGGATAGGCTGACCGAAGTGAAGGACTTGGCAAAAATTACCTTTAATCTCCGAAAGACTCTGTCATCAAAAGATGA
This sequence comes from Planctomycetota bacterium, assembly GCA_023128595.1. Taxonomy (GTDB): domain Bacteria; phylum Planctomycetota; class Phycisphaerae; order Sedimentisphaerales; family Anaerobacaceae; genus DAOVRL01. Next base: position 1,722 of record JAGMDR010000302.1, read on the forward strand.
AAAACTCAAGAGGAGCACAAAAAAAGTTAATAGAAGCGTCATACAATCGCTGAAGGTCACCATCCATTCCGGTGCCCCGGGCGCCTCATCAGGTTCCGACGGTTTTTTGCGATACCCGATCATACCATAGCCTTTACTTCTTCTCTTCTACCCTGGGAGACAAATGCCTGCATCTTCTCCCGAACGGCGGTTGGATTCTCACCCTGCGCGATAGCGCAGATGCCTTCTGTGATCATCTCCATTGCGATTGTCTCTGCTTTGGAATATATCCCCAATTTCCCGGCCAGTGGAATGAAAATCAGATTTGCCGCCAGAGCCCCGTAGAAGGTGGTGAGCAATGCCACCGCCATTCCAGCCCCAATCGATTCGGGCGAGGTAAGGTTCCTGAGCATCTGGACCAGGCCAATGAGAGTGCCTATCATACCGAATGCAGGAGCGGCGGCACCCATAAACTCCAGGATCTTTTTGCCGGTTGAGTGTCGTTCCTGAAGGTATTGAATCTCCAGGTTCATAAGTTCACGGATGTTTTCCGATTCCTGTCCGTCCACAACCATCTGCAGGCCTTTGATGAAGAACAAATCCTCTATATTGTGAATCTCCTGCTCCAGAGCCAGCGCCCCGTCGCGCCTGTTGATGGCGGCGTAGTTGACCATTTTTTGGATCAGCTCAGGTTGTGACGGAATCTTGGCAACGATAGTCTTCTTAACTATCGAGAATATTCCCAGGAACTGAGGCAGAGAAAAGTGTATCATCGTTGCGCACAGCATTCCTCCGATGGTTATCGCCATTGAAGGGAGATGGATAAACATCTGCCACCCGCCGCCGGTGACGATGGCGCTGACGATGACCACAAACCCGAGAAATACGCCTACTACTGTTGCTACATCCATAAGACTATTTCTCTTCGACCATTTGTTTTAGTTGCTGACAGAAGTATGCTGCAAGTGCGGGCTCGGAACTTGTCAGCTCGGCCAATAGGTTGGCTTTAGTCCTGTCACCCATATAGTGTAGAATCTTTATGGCGTCATTGGCGCTGCTGATGCTGCCGGCTGGTGTTTTGCTCATATTGGTCAGTATCGAGCTGGCACTGGCAGAATCCATCCTGTCGTAAGTAGCGGCTATCGATATCAGGTTGGTCTGTTCGGTCTTGGCAATCTCAATCCTGCTTTTATCCAGTCTGTCCCGCTCTTCTTTGAGGCCGGCAATAGTTGAGGCAAGTTCGATTCGCAGGTTATTAAGTTCCTCGATGTCCTTTTTCAGCTCGGTGTGAGCCGTCTGCAATCTCTGCTCCCGCACTTCAAGGCCTTGCAGCTTGTTATCATATTCCTGTATTTTTTCTCTGATCTCGTGAACAAGGCCCTTGAGCTGTTTTTCTGTCATAGCCCTTTTTACTTGGCTGTCGGCTCCTTCGGCCTCGGCCATTGCAAGCGCTTCGGGCCCCGGCAATTTCTGCCCGGATTCCTGGCTCTGAGATGCCGGCTGCTCTGCCTTGGTGGTGGCCGGCGTCTTTTTAGTCAGCCACGCGAAGGCAAACATACCCGCAAAACTTACCAATCCTGCCGCTATCAATATGATTAGTTTCTTCTTCATGGGCTGTCTCCTGTTTCTTCACTACTGTGTTTGCAGAAACGTTGCAAACCGGGCCGCTAATACGGCTTTCCACATTGCCGGGGCTTACTGGGCAATTTGCCGCAAGATGGGGTCGGTCTTTCGGGCAAACCCAATAGCCGCCATTTCGTCCAGTTCCTTCTGCTCAAGTTTCTCCTGTTCTTTTATGAAATTCGCTTTTGCTTGTGCTCGCAACTTGTCCAAGCCTTCTCTGAATCGTCTTAGCTTTAGAACTTCAGCGATTTTTTCCCTTTGTTGTGATTCGAGCCGGCTGATCTGGTCTTCGAGTTTCCTGATCTGCTCGTCGTCCGTAGTCGAATGCTTCAAGAAAAGCTCCTGTTCGCTCAGACGCTTCTGAGGGTCTTTTTCGGCTAAACCGTCTATTATGTCTTGCAGTATTCTCCTTTGTGCGAGCAGCTCACTTTGTTTCTGGGTCAGCTTTTCGGTCAGTTTAAGCAGTTCGGTTTTCTTAATTTGTTCTTCCTTTGTCTTTATGTCGAGGACGCGCTGCAGTCGCCATACAAATCGTTTCATTTACTACCTAATTCTCAACTTCTTTGGGATTGACGTTTAACAGCTCATCCCACGATTGGGTAATGACAGTCAATCGCCTGATGGTTTCTTCAAAAGCGGTTCTTTCTCGAATGGGCTGGATAAGAAAATTGTTTATTCTGTCAATCAGTGCGATTGCCCCGTCGATGCGTCGGTTGCTGCCCGGCGAAAATGCGCCGATGTTTATCAGGTCTTCGGCGTCGTTATAAATTGCATATATCTCCCTGAGCTTCTGGGCTGCAAGTTTATGCGCGTCGCTGGTTATTGCAGGCATCAATCGGCTCACGCTTGCCAGGATATCCACAGCGGGATAATGACTGCGGTCGGCCAGTTTCCTTGATAGGACCAGGTGGCCGTCGAGCAGGCTTCTGGCACTATCGGCGACGGGGTCTGTCAGATCGTCGTTCTCAACCAGGACCGTCAGAATTCCCGTTATGCTGCCGGTCTCGGCGCATCCCAGACGTTCGATGAGCCGGGGCATCAGTGAAAATACGCTTGGACAATAACCTTTTGCCGCGGGTGGTTCGCCGGCGGCCAGGCCTATCTCTCGCTGGGCCTGGGCGAAGCGGGTCAGCGAATCCATCATGAACAGGACGTTGTTGCCCTTGTCTCTGAAGTATTCGGCGATCGTAACGGCCACGAATGCCGCCTTTACGCGCTGAATCGGAGGGCAGTCCGATGAAGCAACGACAACTACGCTGCGAGCCAGGCCCTCGGCGCCGAGGTCTCCTTCGAGGAACTCGCGAACCTCGCGGCCACGCTCGCCTATCAACGCCACTACATTAACGGATGCATCACTCGAATTCGCGATATCACCGAGAAGCACACTTTTGCCGACTCCGCTGCCGGCGAAAATGCCTAACCTTTGTCCCTTGCCGCAGGTTAACAGCCCGTCCATTGACCTGATTCCAAGAGCCAGCGGCTCGGTGATCTTTTCCCGGCTTAACGGCGGCGGGCTGCTTGCGTCCAAAGCTTTCTTGTCGGTTCCTCGTAACGGTCCTTTGTTGTCGATCGGCTCTCCCAATCCGTTCACTACTCTGCCCAGAATATCGTCGCTTAGTGTAATGTACCGTGGAGTAGTGCGGGTAGTAACCGCGTCGCCCGGCGATATGCCTTCTATGTGTTCCAGCGGCAACAGGATAAGATGGTCCTTCTGGAAGCCCACTACTTCAGCGAGCACACGCCGGCCGTCACGAATATGAATGCCGCAAAGCTCACCCAAGCCCACAGACGGGCCGTTCGATTCTACCCTCAAGCCCGCCACGCGCATCACCGAACCCCGGCAGTTTAACAAATTCACTGCATCAAGGGCCGAGTGAAATTTCTCGAAATCAACCAGATTGTCTTCGGGGGTCCCGAGAAGCCCCTCGCCGGCTTTGGAACCCCGGACTTTGGTTTTGGCCATACGCTATTTCACTTTCTTGAGCGCCTTTCCAACTTGGTCCAGATGTTGGTCAATCACCGATTCTATAATTCCTTTCGGAGTTTCAAGCAGGCATTCTGCCGCACCAATGTTTGGGTCCGGAACAAACTTAATCCCGCCAAAGTCTTCACTTCGCTCGTCTTGTTGCAACTTTTGGTATTGAACAAGGTCTTCAGGATTCAAATGCACCACCACGTCCTGATGCACGGGAGCATTATTGATCGCTTCTTTAACAATTGATTCTATTTCATAGTCCCCATCTTCCACTTTTTGAACCAATATCTTTCTGGCGATTTCCACCGAAAGTCTGGCAATTTCTTCTCTATGCTCGACAAAGACTTTATCGTAAAACTCGTTGAGCTTTGCAGCCACACTATTGACTGCCTGACAAGCTTGTGAGAACGCAGCTTTTTGGGCCTCCACATCCTGTATCGAAATTTGCTCGACACTCTTTCCTGAATCTACCGTGCCACGACCGGACGATTCAGTGCGGATGCCGTCAGGGCAATTAGCGTGGATCTTGGCCGACGCAATCGGCCTTTCAAGATGGACTGTAAGTGTCCCCGGCATTGTGCTATCGCCCTATAAATCTAAGTTTGCCCTCTTCATTGACTGCTCGCAGCGGGCTGACAACTTCTTCTCTCGCATCAAAAACTTCCTTTTCCAGTGGCTCCTGCATCAGCGAAGCTTCTTCATCGAGCGCGGCCGCAACCCGCTCGGATATATTTGAGCGTATCTTTTGCACGATCTCATTATCCGCCCCATAGAGCGCCAACGCCAATGTGCCTGCCTCGACAGTTCGCAGCGCTTCCTGCATAGATCTGTCTGCTATTGACAGAATATCTTCCCAGGTAACCATCAAGTGCCTTACCATAGTGGACGTCTGCTCATCGTGTTCTTTGATCTCATCAAGCAGTTGGTCTCTCAGTTCTCTTTCCAGACCACTTAGCACAATAGCCAGTTTCCGCAGAGTTTGCTCCGGTTTTTCCGCAAGAGTTTCTCCTTTGAAGCCCTTCAGCCGTTCGCTAATCATAGATGCCATTCGCTGCTTCACTTCGGCCCCCACGAGGTCCGGATTGGTCATTCTGCAGACGGCTTTCAGTTGAGCTTCTTTGCTCAAAAGCGGCAGAACTTCCTGGCTTTTACCTGGGTCCAGCTCCGATAGTATCACGGCAATCGTCTGCGGGTGTTCACCCTCCAGTGCAAGGACTAACTCGTCCGGGTTGGCTAAACGAATGTCCATAAACGCATCTTTCTTCTTCGGTGTTTTTCCGATCTGAGATTTGATTTGCTCCGCCTTGTCTTTGTCAACGATGCTTAGAAGCGTCTGGTTGAGAAAACTTTTCATACTGAACTGGGGGGTTCTTCTCCTTCGAAGTGAGTTAAAGAACTCCTGGGCAACCTTCGCTTGTTCCTTCGTATCGGGCTGCTGCGCCGCGTCGATTCGCGCAAGCTCCACAGCAATCTCTTGAATCTCTTCGGCCTCAAGTCCCTTGAGCAGTTCAACCGTAGTGGCGGCATCCAGACTCATCAGCAGCATCGCAGCTTTTTGTCTACCCGTCATTGGCACTTACCCTATTTCTCCTTCCGTAAACGCGAGTCCAATTTTCTTATCTGTTTCGGCCAGAGTCTTGATGACCTTCGCTCTGGCGCTTTCAACATCTTCTTTCTCGGGGGTTACCATAAGTGATGCTTGCTCGTCCAACGCAGCCGCAGCCTGTTTGGAGATATTGGATCTGATTTTTTCGGCAATCACTTCATCGGCCTTGAACAATGCCAATGCTAATTGCTTTGCGTCGATTGCTCGCAATGCTTCTTGCAGCGATCTGTCGGCCACTTGCGGAACGTCATCCCAGATTATCATTAAGTCAGCTACCTTTGCACCTGCCTGGTCATCTGCCTTTTGTATTGCACCAAGAAGGCCTTCTCGAAGTTCTTTGCCGAGATTTCGCAGGATCACCGCCACTTTTCTCAGGGACTGCTCGGGGTCAGCCGCAGCGCCGCCGCTGCGAGCAGATGTGAAGGCCTCAAGCCGTTTGCAAACTGCTTCTGCGATTCGCGTCTTCGCTTCCGCCGTCACGGTCTCAGAACTGGTCATCCTGCTGATGGCAGTAAGCCGGATGCCTTCGCCCAAAAGACCGAGAACTTCAGAGCTTTTCTTTGCCGGCAGCTCTGATAAGACCACTGCGGCTGCCTGAGGATGTTCATACTCCAGCACCGCCGCTATCGCTTGGGTGTTGGCCGAACGAATCGGTATGAACGGATCGCGTTTGAGCAGCAGATCTTGTATCTGGGTCTGGATTTGCTCGGCCTTTTCAACGCCTACCGTATTCTTGAGCATTTCGTTCAGGAAGCTGTTAAGGTGAAATACCTGTTTCGTCTGCAGAGAATCGCAGAACTGCCGGGCAATTTCGGCGTTTTGCTTGTTGGAGCGATAACCTGCTGCATCCAGATGTGCCAATTCCACTGCCAATTCCTGAACCACCTGGGCGTCAACGCCCTTGAGCAGCTCGGAGGCGGTCCCGGCGTCGAGACTCATCAGCAACATCGCGGCTTTCTGTTTGCCTGTTAGTGCCACTTACTTAATCCCCCCTTTCCTCAATCCAGCTTGCGAATAGCCGTTTGACCTGATCGGGGTCTCTCCGCAGCGCACCGGCGATTTGTCTGCGCAGCACCAATGGCTCGGAGCCCTCGGCCCCGGCCGGTAAAAGACCGGCGGTTTCGCCTGCCCCGGGCAATTGTCCTGCCGGGGTTGCCTGTGCGGCCTTCTTCTTTGCACCTCTGAATATCCGAAGGACCAGCAGTGCACAAATTGCCATAATCCCAAGGGACCCCTGGCGAACAATTGCCATATAACGAGGCCAACTCGACGGCTCTTCTTCAACCAGTAATTCAAGCGGACGGTGAAATTTTGCGTCAACCACTGTAAGCGATTCTGTGTCCTTAGGATCAAGACCAAGCGCATTTCTAATAAGTTTTTCCACGTCTGTTAATTGCATTATCTTTGCGGGCTCAGTACCGGAGCCTGCTTCATTGGCATCAGACACTGATAAGTCAACAATAGCCGAGACCGACAGAGATATTATTGAGCCTGGCAGCTCCTCCTTTTGTTCGACAGTCTTGGGGTTCACGTATTCGGTGACAATTTCTTCCATCTTTTCTGGTTGAGCCGGTGCGCCCGGTTCGCCACTGGCCGACACACTAACAGATCCTGGCTTGCTGCTGCTTTGAATTTCTTCTTTCGAGACAATTCCCTTGGGCTCATAGGTTTCAGTAATGGTGCTGATGCTGTTCGTATCAATAACCGCACTGACCCTCACTGCTGCCCGACCCGGCCCCAGAACTGCAGTGAGCATATCCTCGACCTTCTTCTCAAGGTTCTGCTCCACGCTTTCCTTGTAAGCCTGAACGGTACCGGCTCCGTGCGCCAGAGTCCCCTCCGATTCACTTGAGAGAAGGCGCCCCTGGCTGTCTATCACGGTTACACCTTCCGACTTGAGTCCCTCGACACCGCCGGCTACAAGGTGTGTGATTGCCGCTATGTTTAACGCGCTTAACGTATAACCCGGTCGCAGCCGCAGGACCACAGAGGCGCTGGTTTCTCCGGCCTTTGATGTGAAGAGATTCTGCTCCGTGCTCACTATGTGGACCCGCGCGTAAACCACGCCGTCTATCATTTGAATGCTCTTGGCGAGTTCTTCCTGGAGCGCCCGCTTGAAGTTGACGTCTTGGACACGCGGACTGACGCCGATCTTTTCGTTGTCGAAAATCTTGTAGCCTTTTTGTCCGCCCGCCGGGAGGCCCTCCCTTGCCATATCAAGACGAAGCTGAGCGACATCCTTTTTCGGAGCATAGATGGTTGTCCCGCTATTCCGCAACTCGTACACAATGTCCTTTTCGCCGATTTTCTCTGTAATCTTGCTTGCGTCTTCAGGGTCCAGACTTGAATACAGAACTCCCATATCGGGCCTGCGGGCCCAGTGAACAAGCAGGCCGCCGACAATAAGAAACGTCAAAACAACCGCGATCAGCAAGGCCCGCTGAACCACGCTCACGTTTCGCCAGACTGCCTGTATTTTCTGGAAAAAGTCCATTAGTCTCGTTCGTTAGTCGGTTATTTGAAGAACCGCTGTCGCAAAAGAAATCCTGAAAATGAACAGCTATAACGGCATGTTCATAGTCTGTTTGTACGCCTCAATCAATTTGTTTCGAACGCCCACGAGGAGTTTGAAGCTCATATCAGCCTTGGCCACCGCCGAGACAACGGAGGTGATATCCAAATTCTTGCCCGCCAACAAATCCTTTATGGACATATTCGATGACTGTTGAAGATCACTAACTGCCGAGACGTATTTCCCCGCGGCCTTTATTGTCTCCTCAAAACCGGCTTTCATGCCGTCGGCGCCGCCGACCTTCGTCGCTCCAAAGGACCCGGGACTGATCTTGGGTAGCGTTGAGCTTACGTTGGGATTTAGATTGATCATTACCTTAATTCCTCACTTATCGAAGTAGCTCGAGAGTGGTTTCCACCATTTGCTGATAACGCTTCAGGACGGCGACATTGGCCTGATACGCCCGGGCTGCCATAGTTAAGTTGACCATCTCGATAGGCAGATCCACGTTGGGCATCGTCACATACCCTTGCTCATCCGCATTAGGGTGACCGGGTCTTAGGATCCTCGGAAGCTCACTCATATCCGCTGCTATTTCGTCCAGTGTGACCCCGCCTATGTCATCGCCGGCGGCTTTGAATACCGCTTCGAGCCTGCGGTAAGGCTGTCCTTGGCCGCCATCCGTTGATTGAGCATTTGCGATGTTGGATGAAATCACCCCTATACTCTTGTCCTGTGCCCGCATGCCCGAAATCGCTATGTCTATTGGGTCGAAGCTGTTGTTCACTTCCATTTGCTTATACCTGTTCGTGCCTAATTCCTTTTGGGCCGGCGTTCGATTTGTCGAACCCTGATACCTTTAAAGTGTACGACTACTTCACATTAATGGCTGCTTCCATCGCCAGGTACTTTTTATTGAGCAGTCTGACGAAGAGCTTGTGGCGAAGCGTATTCTTCACCATTTCGCCAACCTCTGTTTCCAGATTGACGTCGTTGCCGTTTGATTTTACCGGTGTTTGTTTGGGCTGATATATCAGAGGCCTGATTTCATCAAGGTCAGCCGCCCCGTGCGAATTCAGGGCCTTGGCAAGCAACTGCTCGAACTTGATATCGATCCTGCGGTAGCCCGCGGTCTGAAGGTTGGCGACATTGTTGGCGATTGCCTTCTGTCGAAGACTCTCAGCCTTTATGCCGGCCTCCAGAAAGTCCACAATGTTGCTTGTTCTGGACACGTCAGTTTCCCTGTGTATCTTTGCACAAACCTTCTTTGCCAACAGGAGCGTGCAATAATCGTGCCAGATACTTACAACTGTCCATTTTCGTTTCAGGAACCGGCTAATTTCGCAAAAAACCGCTCAAAACCGATGTAAGATGCCTGTTGGGATGAGAGAACCTGCGTAAGGATTCTATACAGGCCGATGCGTTTCTTTACACAATCACGCCGCCGGCACAATCGCGTGGATTTGCTAAGTACCAGAACCGGAAGTTCTTGCCTGAGCAAAGGAATATTTCTCCACAATAATAGACAACGGTCGGGTTTTTCCGACCAAATACACCTTTTATGTGTTTATAACTCCTTCCGCAATAAAGAGTTGTGATTCCAGTGAGGTCCGCAACTTGATACTGGCACGATGGTTGCTAAACAAGTTGATGTATGGATACCGGTTTATTGATAAATGCGTTTGTAGTTAATGTGGGTGCCGCGCGCAAACCAGCAAAGCCGGCTGAAGCGCGAAATGCGGGGCATTTTACTCCGAAGCCGCCCGATGACGCACGTATCGTCAATGGCCCACAAAGAATAACGCCCGATAATGCCCCAGCCGATACCCCAAGACAGGTTGCCGGCAAACCGCCTCGGGGCTTTGGCCATACGCTCAAGGAGGAGATGGGGCCAAAAAAACCACAGGAAGGGCAAAATACGGCCAAACCGGAGGCGAAAGCCTCTGCACCACGGGTGACTCGTGCTGTGAATCAGCCGCCTGCAAATCAGTGCCAGGTTGTCTTGACTAAGAGTCCGGTAGTTGTACCTGCCGTGGTTGGCAAAGCTGTCGCCGCAGAAGCCGACGGCCCGCTTCCGCTGGAGACAGCAGCCGAAACTCAGGGAAAGGCTGTCCCACTGCTCAAGAGTTCAAAGGTTTCCGTGCCTGTCAATCTCACTGTTGATGCCTCTAAACAGACCACTGAGAATGCCTCACCGGAACCGCCTGCGGTGCCTGAACCGGCAGGCAAACTTGTCCAATTAGCCGCCTACCGGGGCCAAACCGAGCCTAAGACCGTGCAAGCTGATCTGTCCAAGGGGCTGCCTGTTGCCGATGCTCAGTCTGGGCAAGCCAAGCAGGCCGCTGAAGTAGCGGTTTCCGGCAAGGCTGTTGGCGCAAAGGCTGTTG
>JAGMDR010000303.1 GCA_023128595.1 Planctomycetota bacterium
TACAAGCCTGAATGTTTTCTGCGATTTCGTTGAGGAGTACTTTGCCGCTCACGGAGAGATGCCGGATCCCTACTTGATCGAGCAGAACTGTAACCACTGGTTCGACCTCGGCTTTGATTCGGACGACGAGCGACATCAAGCGTACCTTCAATACAAAAACGCAGACGGCTGGTCCGAGCCGGCACTTGGCCCGGATGGCACTATCTACGTCAGCTTCGACGACCCCTACCTGCGGGCAATCGACCCCAACGGCACCATCAAGTGGGTCACTCCCCTCGGAGACCTGGGCGGATTCACACTCACCGTCGGCAGTGACTCTCTGATCTACGCCGCCGGCGACGACGGCTCTCTCTATGTCGTCGATGCCAACGGCTGGCCGCTCGCTCACTTCCAGACCGACAACTGGCTCAACTACCCCGTAATCGCCGCAGACAATATGATCATAGTCACTGACGGAAAAGATGATTCACTGATGATCACCGACCCGCCTAATACCGTCTGGGCAATCTCTCAAAAGGGCTGTAGAGACCTGAACTTCGACGGCTCCATAGACTTCAATGACATTGTCCTGCTCGCAGCCGATTGGCTTGCCTGTACGGATGTAAACTCCCCTTGCAACTACGCAGGCCCACTTCAGTACCTGATCACAGACGTCGATAGAGACCGATATGTGCGGCTGCCCGACCTGGCACTGATAGCGAGCCGATGGATGGCTGCTGAAAAGGTGCTCAGGCCCCTACCGAACCCCGGTCGGGCAAGTAACCCCTACCCGCCCAACGGCGCTGCTGACGCCTGGCCAATCAATCTAAGCTGGACGCCCGGCTCAGACACAGCCTCCTACGATGTATATTTCGGAACAGATAATCCGCCCCCCTTGGTCGCCAACCAGACCGCCACGACCTTCGAGCCGGAACTGTTGCTGTACAATACTACATACTACTGGCGCATCGACGGCGTGAATGCAAAGGGCAAAACAACCGGCGAGCCCTGGAACTTCACAACACGTGAGACCGGCGGCAGATAAAAGAAGCCTAAAAAAGCAATATGAAAAACCGAACCGCGACATCAAAACCGGCCTTTTCTAAGACAGACATTCTCGCCCTTCTGGGCTGCGCGGGCTTCCTGCTGATGAATCTCGGTTTGATCAGCACAGGCGGCCGGGTTCGGGCAAAACAAGCGGTCTGCCGATCCAACGTCAGGTACTTGGCCAACGCATGGCTTGCGTTCGCCGAGGACCATGACGGTCAGCTCGTTGGCGGCAGCATCACAAACCAACCGGGCGCCTGGGTCTTGCCCCCCAGCCCTCCTTCCCTTCCGACAAAGAAATACGCCGGCATAATAAACGGTGCGTTGTACCCCTATGTCGGGGCCGTCGGCCTGTATCGCTGCCCCGCCAATAGCATGACCGCTCCTTTCTGCACCTATTCGATCCCCGGCGGCGCAAACGGAGAACATTGGACCGGATACGTACCGGCCACAAGATATTCTGAATTGAAAACGCCCGCAACGAGATACATCTTCCTCGAAGAAATTGACCCCAGAGGCTACAACGTAGGTTCCTGGGTAATGGATCTCCAGTCCAATAGGTGGATCGACCCGCTTTTGATCTGGCACAACAACCGGACGACCCTTGGCTTTGCCGACGGCCACGCCGAAACACGCAGATGGGTCGATAAGAGCCTCATTGACTGGTGCAGCATGGCCCTCGAGGACCCCGGGCATTTCCACTTCGGCATGACCCCGCCACCTGATGAACGCGAAGACATCGAATATATGGCCAACGGTTTCCCTTGCAAATCCCTCGGAGACCCCAGGCAGTGAACCCGATCGCATCCAGGAAACAAACTAATGGTCGAAATAACAATCGATTTGGAACGCAGAACCATGAAAGGCCGACATCGTCTGGCAAAAAGGGACATTATCGTCGCCCTGGTCAGCGTAGCCCTTCTGCTGATCAATCTCGGCCTGATCGGCAGCACAGGCCGAAGAAGAGCAAAAGAGGTCATCTGTCTCTCGAACCTGAGACAGTGGGGAGTTATTGCCGATACATATACTAAGAACAACGACGGTCTCTTCTGGCCAACTGCATCCCACACTCCGTGCTACTGGTGGATACGATACCTGGAAGACCGATACAAGGACTGGAAGAAAAACAAGATATGGTTCTGTCCTGAGGCCGACAGGCCCGCGTATGACGAGCATGGCAATCGCCTGCCCACTCTAAACATCTTCAACACCTGGGGCATCTACAAAGGTACCGGACTGGGACCAAACGGCATCGCCGGCAGTTATACATTGAACGGCTACGTCCTTACACCTCGTCCTTTGGGTGGCGGTGCAACGACGTACGAAGGCGGTGTGTCTGTCGACAACGGCTGGAGGACCCCTTACGTAGCCGGGGCGGCCAACGTGCCGGTATTTCTCGATGCCCTCCGCTTCGACGTCTGGCCCAGAGAAACCGAGGGGCCCGCTGTAAACGAATTCTCGGCCTGGTCGGGCAACGCCATGGCCCGCTGCTGCATAAACCGGCACAACGGCGCGGTGGGCTGTGTCTTTATGGACTGGTCCGCTCGCAAGGTCGGCCTAAAGGAGTTGTGGAAACTAAAATGGCACCGCAAGTTCAACACTGCTCACATGTGGACGTTAGCTGGCGGCGTCCGACCATCCGACTGGCCCGAATGGATGAGGGGTTTCAAGGACTTTTAGCAAAGAAAGCATGGGTGCAACGGAAAAACAAATGCGAAAGTGTAAACTCTACTTTTCGAGAAAAGACTCGCTGTTTACTATCGCCTGTATAGCCTTTCTCCTTGCGAATCTCGGCATCATCGGCAGTACCGGCCGAAGAAAAGCAAAAGAGACCGTCTGCCTCTCAAACCTCCGCCAATGGGGCGCTATCTTCCAGGCCTTCACAAACGACAACGACGGCTACTTCTGCGACGCCGGCAGCCTCGGCTGGAAGAGCGGGGCATGGATACTTGCCCTCCGGCCGCGCATGGAAACAAGGACAAATCTGCTCCGATGCCCTGAGGCCACCAGGCGACATCCGACCAAGGTAAACTACGGTGGTCCGTTCAACACCTACGTCGTGGGGTCTGGCGGACTTCAAGACCGTCGGGAAGAAGGCAGCTACGGCGCAAACTTATGGATTTACAACCCGCGTTCATGGGAGACGCATATTCAGAACCGACCCACTAAATGGAACTGGAAGACGCCTCACGTAAAAGGAGCCAACAATATCCCGATCCTTGCCGACTCGATGTGGAGAGGAGGCGGACCGTTCGACGGCGAACTGGGACCGGATCAAATCCCTTCCCGCGGCGCCCCCCCCGAATACAACGGCCAGTGGGCAGGCACCAACATGGAAATGTATCACTTCTGCATAAACCGCCACAACGGCGCGGTGGGCTGTGTCTTTATGGACTGGTCCGCCAGGAAAGTCGGCCTCAAAGAACTCTGGACCCTCAAATGGCACCGCGAGTTTAACACCGCCGGCCCCTGGACCTTAGCCGGCGGAGTTCTGCCGCGCAACTGGCCCGAATGGATGAAAAACTTTAAGGACTATTAGGACTAAGTTGCCACCGTCATTGCGAGCCCCGATTTATCGGGGCGTGGCAATCTCGAACCTGCGAATAATCCAGTTGCCTTCGCTCGCTTACAACGCTAACCATACACCTCAAACCCGCGCAAACAGCAAATCACCGCCCTTGCATCCTGCCCGCCCCGTCACCGCACGATGTTCTCCACTGGCAGACCCGCAATCACTGGGCCGTCCGCGAAGGAAACTGGAAGCTCGTCCACAACGGTCCCGCAACCGACTACAAAGGCCGCAAGCTCCCCTCCGCCAAAGATTTCCTAAGCGACATGACCAAAGACACCACCGAAACAAAAAACATCGCCAAGCGCCACCCCGACGTAGTAGAACGCCTAACCAAACTCCACAACGATTGGGTCAAAGAAGTGCAAAACCAGTAGAAAGTCTGCCGGCACAACAGAGCCCCGACCGTGAGGGCCGGGTCAATTCTCATCAACCAAAAGCCGACCGAAGCACCGTAAGACTCTTGGGAATCGCCGTCTTATAGTCCTCGTTGCCCTCAAATTCGAGCGAGACCCACCCGCGGAAATTGTGCTTCCTCATAATCTGCGCAATCCGCGGATAATCCAAATCCAGCGTGTACCACAACCCGCCGCCGTAGTACGTCTTGGCCTGCATGAAAACCGTAAACGGCGCACACATCTCGAGCTTGTCGTAAGGCTCTTCGAGGAAATTGCCCGTATCAAGCAAGACCCGCAGCCAAGGCGAATCGATTGCCTTGACGATTCTCAATAGCCCTTCAGCCGTCCGAGCAAGCCCCCAGTGGTTCTCTAATCCTAACATCACGCCGGCCTGTTCGCCAGCGGGCAGGCACTTCTCGATGCTCTCGATCACCCACTTAAAGCCGTCCTCTTCGGTATATCCGGGCAGAACAGGCTCAATACCGCGGTTCTTCATCAAGTCGTCGAAGCTCCTCGTCGTCCCCCACCTGCCCGTATTCAGGCGGATAATAGGGATGCCGAGTTTATACGCCAGATCGATGGTCTTGAGCGTATGGTCGATGTTTCTTTGCCTTTTCCCTTTGTCCGGCGAGACAAACCCCTGGTGCGTTGACATCCCGCAAAGATCGATCCCGTTGATAAGCGCCCGCCGTTTAAGGCCCTGCAGGTACTCGTTGGTCTCCTTCTCCATCTGAATATGCAGTATCTCAACCCCGTCGAACCCCATCTCGGCAGCCTCGTCGATACACTGCTCAATCGGCAGCTTCAAATCCCTCTTGAATCGCCAGAAGGAATACGTCGAGACCGCAATCGGGTTGCCCCGACCCGACCGTCCGTCCGAACCACCCTTCCCGGACGCAGCCCGCTGGCGCCCGATTTGCCCCAATGAACAAGATGCCGCCCCAAGCCCCGCAGCAGCACCCACCGCCCCCGCAAGAAACCCCCTGCGATCAATCGATTCCATAGTCTTCATCCTTTCTGATGCTCGCTCACAGCCCAAAAAACGCTACGTGAAATGCTCATCTCTAACAATCCGCCCCGAGTTAATATCAGCCGCTATCTGCATAAACCTCGGCCCCGCATAATCGAAGAACCGCTTGTAACTCTCGCAGTAATAGCTCTCCGTTGCGAAGTTGTCCTTACCAAACGGCGCCCTGTCCTTCATACACCCCCCCCGGCAAACAGCCAAATGCCTGCACACAAGGCACTTGTTGCAGAGGTTTTTTTTGCTCCGCGCGAACTCGCGCTTCTTGGCACTGCCGGCGAGCTTCTCTATCGGCGTCTCAAAAATATTGCCTAAGCGCCACCTCGGCTCGACAAAAAAATCGCAGCAAAACGCATCGCCGGTGTGCTCGATAACAATATATTGGCTGCACTGCCGGTCGAACGTGCA
>JAGMDR010000304.1 GCA_023128595.1 Planctomycetota bacterium
AAGAACCGGCTATTTTCTTAGGAGACCCACCGAAGGCGGGTCGTGGCAATCTCACGCCTTCACAAGATTGAGATTGCTTCGTCGCTTCGCTCCTCGCAATGACACTTTGCATTTCATCCACTCCCAGGTAACGGCGTTATCCTATCCTGCTGACCGAACATACTCAAGCATCCCGCTCAATTTCTTCACGAGCAGTTTATTCTCCGGTCTCTCGGCAATATTCACATTCTCAACTAAATCAACCTTGTGGTCGTAAAGCATCCGCGCATAGACCTCGCCGTCCTTGCGCCGCCACTCCGTATAGCGATATCGGTCCGTCTTGATCGAGTCACCGTTGAAGTATCTGCTAAAAACCGCCTTTTTCCACCCGAGGTTCGGATTCTTCAAAAGCGGCACGAAACTCCTGCCCTCCAAATGCCCCGGCGAGGACAAAACACACAACTCACACAAGGACGGATAAATATCCAGATACTCCGTCAGCGCGTCCGTCTTCACCCCTCTCTTGATCCCCGGCCCCCTCACAATCAACGGCGAATGCAAAGAAGTCTCGAAATTGCAGTGCTTGCACCACAGCCCATGCTCGCCCAGATTCCAGCCGTGGTCCCCCCAGAGCACCACTATCGTATTATTGCGCACCCCCAATCGGTCCACCTCGGTCAGCACCCTGCCGATTTGAGCATCCGTATAGCTCACGCACGCATAATACCCGTGCACAAGCGTCCGCGCCGTCTCCTCAGACAATGGGCCTTTCTTCGGAATACCGGCATAGCTCCGCAGTTCCCCCCAGTTGTGCAAAGCAGCATCCGGCGCACCCTTCGGCCTGAAAGGATTGTCCGCAAGGTCGATTTCTTCCCGCTCGTACATATCCCAATACCTCTTCGGAGCATTGAAAGGCAAATGCGGCTTCAAAAAGCCCATCGCAAGGAAGAATGGCTTATCCATACGGTTGAGCCGTCGAAGATCCAAAATCCCCTTATCCGCAATCATCCCATCATGATACGCACTGTCCCTAACCTCGGCGGCCTCGAAGGCAGGCCCGCCCCCTGAGTTCTTGCGAGCGGCCTCTTTGCTCTCGGCCAGCAGATAGTTCCGCCAGTCCCCTCTCGGCCGCCACGGCGGCTCGCTCCAGCCACCCCTGCAGTCAGCCGAATGGTGAAATATCTTACCGTTCGATACCGTATGATAGCCGTTCGTCTTGAAGTGCTTCGGTAAAACCGGCACGCCCGGCAAATCCCGCTCGGCCCACGTGGCATAGCCAACAAATCTCTCGCGGGCAGGCCGAACTCCCGTCAACAAGCTCGCACGAGATGCCCCGCACACCGGAACCTGGCAATATGACCGCAGAAAAGTAACGCCGTCGCCGGCCAGCCGGTCGATGTTCGGCGAAATCATCTGCTTATGACCGTAACAGCCAAGCTGAGGACGCAAATCATCCACCGCAATGAAAAGAACATTGGGTCTCTTTCGCCCCCCCACACTCGCCTGCCCGGCAAACGCACATCCGGACATCGCCGCCAACGACGCCCCAATGCCAAAAGCCCTTAGAAATTCACGTCGATTTAACTTCTCTTTCATTTGTGCACCGATCAACCTTCCCCCACCCACAAAGAATCCCACCCAAGCTCTGTCCTCTCCCCACGGCAGGGCAATGTATCACAAATCCGCCCGCCCCGCCACCGTTTTTTCAATCCCTCTGCCGACCGGGCGCGCGCTCACTTCTCAACCTTCAGTCGAACCTTGTCCGCCGAACGGGTGTGTCTGCCAACCGAGCCGTTCTCAACCGCCACCGCTATCTCCATAAACCTCGGTATCGTGTAATCGAAAAACTGCTTGTACCCCTCGCAGAAATAGCTCGGCCGCTCCGCCCTGCCACCGCCCACGCGGACCCTGTCTTTCACACAACCCCCGCGACAAACGTCTAAGTATCTGCACAAAAGGCACTGACTGCAGAGCCTCTGTTTGTCCCTCGCAAACGCCCGCTTCTTGCTGTCGGTGGCAAGCTTCTCTAACGGCGTCTCGAGGATGTTCCCAAGCCGCCACTTCGGCTCAACAAAGAACTCGCAGCAAAACGCATCCCCGGTATGCTCGATTACCACAAAACCCGCACACTGCTTGCTGTACGTGCAAATCGTATGATGGCCCATCACATAATACGTCACCAACGAGTCGAATTCGCGAATGTTCAACTTGTCCGGCCCGTACTGGTACCACAAGTCGAAAAGCCTGCACAAAAAATCGCCGTACTGCCCCGCCGTTATCGAAAAATCCGCTGCCTCTCCCGTAGCCGGATCTGTCTCAATACAGGGGATAAACTGCAAATACGTCAGGTCATTCTCAATAAGAAAATCAAAAAGCTCGTCCGGATGTTCCACGTTCTGATTGTTCAGCAAGACAAGGGCACTGAGCTCAACTTCGTGCCTCTTGCAGTTCTCGATTCCCCGCATCACCCGCTCAAATGTCCCGGCCCCCGAATGGTCCAGCCGATACCGGTCGTGAAATTCTCTCGGCCCGTCAATGCTTATACCAAGCAGAAACTTGTTCTCGTGCAAAAACCGGCACCACTTCTCATCTAACAGCACCCCGTTCGTCTGCATCGTATTGCTCACCTGCTGCCCTGCCCTGCCGTACTCCTTTTGCAGCTCCACCACCTTTTTGAAGAAATCCACCCCCATTAACGTCGGCTCACCCCCCTGCCACGCAAACCCCACTACATCGAAACCCAACTGCATATAATCCTTGACGAGCCTCTCGAGCACCTCCTCGCTCATTCGCTGCCTGCCACGCCCAAACTCAGGCGACCTGTCCTTGTAAAAACAGTACCCACAATCAATATTGCAATCCGAACCGGACGGTTTAATCAAAAGAGTAAAAGGCTTCATCGTCGTCGCAACCACTTCCGCACCCATTGCTCGGCCTGTTTGGATGTCTTCAATTCCCCTTCCAACTGGGCAACGTACATCTCCTCGGCCAACTGCCCCAGCGCCGGCCCGGGCACAGCCCCCAATCGCATCAGATCACGACCGTTAAGAAGCGGCTCAGGCCGCAGCTCAACGTCGCCAAGCGCCTTTATCCTCTTGCGCAGCCTTATCAACGCACCAACGCTCTTTCTGCCGCCGTACCTCGTCTTTTGAATCGCTTTCTGCAGCACGTAAAGGTCCTCAAAATACGGCTCGGCAAGAAGCTGCTTTAACTGGGCCAAAGACATCTGCTCGTCAACCAGCCTGCCCCTGTGGCTCAGCAGAAATCCTATCTGTTTGCTTTGCCTTCTGCTCAGCCGCAGAACGTGCAATCTCTCAACTGCAAATTTCGTCCCGCACCCGGCAAAAAAACCGGCCAGAGCAAGCGAAAAACTCACTTTCTTCGGCAGCTGACCCAGCACGCCAACTGCAAACTCCCTCTCCCACTCTACAAAGCCGCCGAATATCTGCTCCGCCAATCCGCTCTTAATCAGCATAGAGACGCCCTCCGAGCGATTCGGGCTGACAAGGATGCCCTCCAGCTCCATCGCAATCCGCTCACCGCTTATTCTCTTTATCATCTTGGCACTGCCGCAAATCGCCGCAAAAGTCTCCGGCTCAATCGCAAAGCCAAGCTGTGTCGAAAACCGCACCGCCCGCAGCATCCGCAGGTGGTCCTCGGCAAAGCGGTCCTCCGGTCGGCCAATCGTACGTACTAATTTCCGTTTGAGGTCCGCCTGCCCATCAACGTAATCAGTCACCTCTTTCTTCAGAGGGTCGAAGAACATCCCGTTGATCGTAAAGTCCCTTCGTCCGGCGTCTTCGGCCGCACCCGCAAATTCGACCGCACCCGGACGCCGCCCGTCCGCATAATCTGCCTCAGTCCTGAACGTGGCCACTTCCACCTGCCCGCCCTCGATCAGAACTATCACCACCCCGAACTTCACACCTACCTTCAGCGTCCGTTTGAATAACTCGATGACCTCTTCGGGTCGTGCATCCGTGGCAATATCGTAATCGCTCGCCCGCCGGCCCAACAACATATCGCGCACACAACCCCCGGCCAGCAAGGCCTGATAACCATTGTCCTGCAAACGCTTGATAACCCTTATAGCCACCTGTTTATTCGTCATTCGCCCGTATCCCTTAAAATAGTCACAACCATAGTCCCCCAACGCCGCCGCTCAATAACTCCAAACCACCCGTATTCGTCGAGCAATCTCGTACCCTTCCGGGTCCGCACCACCACAATGCCCTCACCCGCCACCTGGCCGCCTAAAACATCCAGCAGCTTGCTCAAAAGCGAACCCCCGCCAACATCCTTCGTCGCCGCATAAGGCGGATCAACAAAAACAAGATTGTGCTTCCCAACGTTCGAGCCGGCCGGTGCGCCTAACTTAAACGCATTGGCCCTGACGACCTTGGACTCCTTGACAAAACAACCCCTCTCTATGTTCTTGTTCAGGATTGTTATAATCTTCGGGTCCCGCTCGACGAAAGTCACAAACTCGGCTCCCCTGCTCAGCGCCTCGAGCCCCAGAGACCCTACCCCGCAGAACAAATCGCCCACCACCGCCCCGGCTGGCAAATCGTATTTATAAAGCACGCTGAAAAGCGACTCTTTAACTCGGTCCGTTATCGGCCGGGACTCCTGCGCCTTCGGACTCTGCAGTTTCATCCCACGTTTTGTACCCGCTATAATTCTCATCGCACTTTCAGTCCGACCCGGTAATACGTATCGCCTAATTCGCCCAGTAGTCAACCACAACCACCTTATCCAGATGCGGCCCCAGAATCTTGCCGAACGCCTTATGCTCCGGATGCGGAAGGTACTTCGCCCGGTCCGCCTCGCTCTTGAACGTCACCAGAAAGCAGTGCGTAAATCCTTGCGAGATCCCCTCGACGCTCACGTCCGTGCCCCATTCGAAATCGTGGATCGCATCGACCTTGCTCGGCAGCGCACGAAAAGCGTTCTCAATCTCTTTTACCTGCTCGCTCGTCGTACCATCCTTGAACTTGAACAGCACAACGTGCCGCAGGACCTGCACTGGCTCCTTAGTGCTTTTCGACACGCCCGCTGCCTCGGCCTTGTCGCTGCCGATATTCGTGCTCTTCTGCACACTTACACAACCGCTCAACAAAATCGCCCCCAATACCACATACAAAACATTCCTTGCCATAATTACTTACCTCCAATAATTCTAATCTTCGCTTTGCCTGCGTCACTCTGAAAAAACCGGATTCTATCACCAACCCCCTCCCCAGTCCACCCTAAAATCCCATTCACAAGCGTAATAAGGTCACTATTGTTATTGCGAGCACCACACCGGATTCTCAGGATGTATATAAAAGAGAAACGCCCAATTCCGTCATTGCGAAGGAG
>JAGMDR010000305.1 GCA_023128595.1 Planctomycetota bacterium
CCAAGGCCCTGACCTGCAACGGCCACCTACTCATTAACCGGATGAAGCTCAAAACGCTCCTTTAGCGATTCTTCTTGCTTTGCTTTGTCTTATCTCTTTTGCGTGGTGTTGTGGCGTTCTCCTTTTCAGGGAACCGGCCCTGGTCGCCGGTATCCTTGATCCACTTGTCCAGGATTGCCCGCATCTCTTTGAGGGTTTTCTGGTGGTTCGGTGAGGCGGCAAGGTTGTTGATTTCGTAGGGGTCGCTGTGAAGGTCGTAAAGCTCCTCATCGGGCCTTCGCGGGGCCATAAACAGGGCCTGCGCGGGCGTGAGTTTGCCTTGGGCGTGGAGCTCTTTCATCAGATTCAGCATCGGATAGGAGCGCTCCTTGTAGGCATTTTTCTGTGTGTAAGGCCTCTCGGGCATAAAGTTGCGGATGTATTTGAATCGCCTGGTCCGAACACAGCGGATACGGTCGATGGTTTCGTCGCAGCGGTCGCGGGCCGCGATTATATGCTCGCGGTTGTGCACAGGTATCCAGGCGCCTCTTGCGGCGGGTTTGAGGAAGACCTTGCCTTCGATATGCTTGGGCGGCTCGATGCCTGCGATTTTCAGCACGGTTGCCGAGATGTCGATGCCGCTTACGAGGTGGTCGCAGACCTGGCCGGCCTTGAGCTTGCCCGGCCAGCGGACAATCAGCGGGATATGAATGCCGCCGTCGTAGAGCCACTGCTTGCCGCGGACGTGGCATCGGCCGTGGTCGCCGATGAAAATCACGACGGTGTTATCTGAGAGGCCCTCCTCATCCAGTCGCTGCAGGATTTTGCCGACGTAGCCGTCCATTACCTGGATTGAGTTCAGATAAGTGGCCCAGTCGTCGCGTGCGACGGGATGGTCCGGGTAATAAGGGGGCAGCTTGACCTTAGCGGGGTCAACCGGGTTGTCTAACTTCTCTCGCACGGTCTTCCAATGCCTGCCCCGATGCGTCATACTGATTGAAAGCTGGGCGAAGAAAGGCTGGCCCGCTTGGCGCTGGTTCCAATCGCTGCCGTCGTATGCGTTGCTGAACTTGAAGTTGAAGTCGGTTTTTCCCGATCCCTTGACGCCCGGCGCGGCCGTCTTGACGTTGGCCGTGAAGTAGCCCGCTTCGCGGAAGTACTCGGTAATCAGCCGGACCGGCTTGGGCAGTGTGTAACCATCGTTGCGATGGCTGCGGTGATGGTGGACGCCGATGGTCGTCTGGTACATTCCCGTAATCATCGCTGATCGGCTGGTCGAGCAGACCGGGCTGGTAGTAAATGCGCTGGTGAAGCGCACGCCTTCGCCGGCGAGCTTGTCCAGGTTTGGAGTCTGCACCGCGGGCGTACCGTAGCAGCTCAAGTCCGGACATATATCCTCCGAGAGAATCCACAGGATATTGGGTTTTCTGTTTGTCGTCTTGCTTGCGCGGCGGGCGGAGGCACTCGCGCATCCCGGGATGGCCAGCGACGCGGCCCCAAGGCCTGCGACCCTCAGAGAATCGCGGCGCGTGAAATCCGCTTTGTTCATTCCAGTTTCTCCTATACAAGAATCGATAAACTTATCTCTGCCGCTATCGGTGTCACCGGCCCATTATTACCACCGTCTGGGTCATCCGGGAGCCGCCGGCAGGGAAGGTCTCATCAGGAGCCTCAGCAGGGCTCACCTTTACGTAATACTCCAGGTCGCGTTTTTGTATCTGCTCGGCGTTGATCTCTACCGAATAGACCCCGCGGGTGACGTGGTTGAGGGCGATCTTTTTGAAATCGCCCCGGCCCATCGGCCGCCAGTAAAGCGCCGCATCTTCGGGCTTGTGCTTATCCAGGAAAATTATCTTGAGTTTCAGATTTTCGCCGGCCATCAGGCTGCCGCGGACGGTCGGCACGATAAGCCGGGGCCGGCCAATATACTGTGTCGAAGGCATTGCATCGCTTGGCAGCTCCTCGCCCAATATCCTGGCCAGCTCCTCGCCCGGGCCGGTAAGCAGCGTCGGGATCAAATGCTGCTGCCAGTTGGCCACATTGCCCATAGCACCGGGTGTGTTAACGGTCCTGAGCAAATAGGCATGCGCCTCGGCAACCTGCCCAACCAACTGTTTCCTGATCGGAAGGGCGGTCCCCCTTGCTAATTTTTTCCGGGCAGCGTCGTCCTTGGTCTCCTTAATCTTCTTCATTGCCTCATTGAACTTTGCCCAGGTGCAGTTGACGTTTCCTACAGCCCGCAGATAGCGGAAGTTATACAGCCAGTAGTAGAACCGCTCCTTATTGCCGCGTCCTCTGACCCGAGGAGCGAGCAAGCAAAACTGGTCCACAAATTCATATTCCTTACTGACCTGCTCCCAGGGTCTCGAATCGGGCTTTATGCCGCCGGGCCCTCGGACCCAGGTGGATGGACGTGGTAGATTTGTGTTTCGCTGGCCTTCTGCTGTTGCAGATGGTCCTCCGTCCAGACTCGTGAACAGTTTGGCAATGGGCTCGGCGGCCTTGGGCCCGAACTGAGCCTTCGCCCAGTCGAGGTAGAAATCATCCGCCGGCAGATCACGAGGCCTCGGGTCCGAGCCGGTGCCGGGAAGATCCGCCTTGTAGTCCTTATACGCCGGGCCGCCGCAGTTGATTTTCCGCGTAACTGTCTGCTCCTTCACAACGATGCCGGCGATGCAGGGGAACTCCACCACGTGCACAAAATCGATATTCAAGAAGTCCTTGCTCACTTTTACGTCATCGAACGTGTAATCCAACGCCTTGTTCTTGCCGACCTTGGCGAAGATGTCTAATTTGTCGATGACTTTTTTGTCCTGGAGCTTGACGCTAAAGACCCGCTTACCCGCTTCGTTGTAATGAGGCTCACAGAACTTCAGTGTAACGCTATACGTGCCGTTGGGGACCTTTAGATGATAGGCGTTTACGTTCCAGATGACCGTCTGGTATAGCGTGTCCTCTTGGGTATCGGCGATGGGATTGTTGGGGAAGGCGGCGACGTTGCCGGCTACTCGACCTTCGGTGAGTTTCGGTTCGATACGTTCGGGCTTTTTGCCGAAGTCCGGATTCCAGCCGCTCTGGTCCCAGGCCGCGTGGGCGAGCGCCGAGACGTTCGGCCCGAGGACGCGCGTTCGCCAGTGGATTCCTAACAGGCCCGTGCAGCCGTAGGCCAGCGCATCGGCGGCGTCACGGCGCATCCGTCCCGCCCAGAGCTGGGGGATTATCATTGCCGGGTCGTCCTCCATCCAGGGAATGGCCCACAGGGGCCGGCCCTTGACGTTGGCAAACCCGGGCTCGACCGGGGCAAAGCCGACGTTGCGATTGATACAGCTCATCGGCATCTCTTTCGGCAGAGAATTGTCGAACAGTGCCCGGTCTTTCGGCGGTCCGAGGACCCAGCCGCACGTAGCTAACGTGAACGGCGCCTTGACCTTCTTCGCAGCGGCAATGGCGGCTCGAAAATCAGCTAACGTAGCTTCAATCTGCTCGTCCTTCGGGTTTCCCCAGGTCCAGCCTTCGGGCGTCCAGAACCAGTAATAATCCAGAGGATATGCCTTGGCGATTCGCCGGAACATACCCTCGTAAAGTTCCTGCACGACAGCCGGGTCCGCGGGGTCCTTGCCCGCGGCCTTGATGCGCTCTTTTACGGCATTTGGTATGACCAGCGGCGTTTCTGTGCCGACGCACGTCTTGACGCCGAGGGCGCCGGCGTACTCGAAGGCCTCTTTGAGCGTCTCGCCCATTCGGTCGAATAATTCGTTGGCCTTTTCCTCGGAAAGCTTCGTCCAGGGATTCATTCGGCGCATATAGTCCGGGCCGTAGTCGTCGCGCTCAAACATTTGCGCCGCGCCGAAAGTGTAATCGCCCGTCTTTGCAGGCCTATAACCCCAGGCGCCGGTAACGTTCGCCGTAGTAAAATGCCTCGATGGATAGCCGGCCTTTACTGTTCCGTCTTTGTTGAACTCTCCGGGCATACCGATCCAGACCGTCGGCTCGGGACCGACACCGCCCTGAGGATAAGTGTGCAATCCGAAGAAGTTCATCCGCAACTTGGGAAGCTGCGCGATTATGGCCTTGTAATCATCGGTGTTCCACCAGTCGGGCCCTTCCGGAAAATCGTGGAAGGGCTGAATCCCCCGGATATTGAACAGTGGTTTGCCGGTTTCATCCAAGTCAGGTATCTTCAGGGCGATGCGCTGATCCGGTATCGTGTCTCCGTGGAGATAAAACCTCACGCCCAGGCTTTCAGCAAATCGGTAAGCGCCATACAGTGTCCCGATGGGATCACCGCCGGTGATGAGAAGGGCTCGACGTTTCTCGTAGATTACCGTCTTGAGCAGATACTGCTGCGATTCCAGTGACTTCACCGAGGATGCCAGCTTTTGGTTCTTGCGGGTCAATAGTTTAACAGCCGACCGGTCCCTTTGCCCGACGACAATCAGGTCGGCTGCCGGGGGCAGTTTTGCCTCTGCGTGGACGATAGGCAGCAATTCGCCGGTCCGCAGATACAGATAACGGCGAATCTCTTTAGCCGCCAAGTGCTCGCCTGACGTTGCATCCGACGGAGAGATGATGGTTACGCGCCCGGCTTGTGAGGAAGTGCGGGCCCCGGATATTTGGCAGCAGACCAGGAATAAGAGCCCCGAAAGCAGGATAAGAGTAGATATTTTAGTGTACTTTCTCATAAGAGCGGTCTCCTTGACAGCACTATTCTTCGTTCCTGGCCAGTTATCTTAACGAACAAAGTGCGTTGGGGCAACCTCGATTTTTGGCCTTATCGCGCTGCTGCCGTGAATACCCCAGGCCCAACAGCCAAAGGCGGCGGAAGATCTCTTGCCTGTTTTGCCGATTTCGGTTATCATAAATTCACAGATTCCATAACACTTGATGGTGTGTATGTCTATTTGGGAAAAACAGAAGTGCCGGAAAGGAATGTGACGATTTATTGCGACTGTGCGCACTATCAGCTAATTGGCGATAGCGCCAAGTGGGAAGTGCTCAGCGCCATCAAGGGCTCCGGCACCGAATTTAAGGCCGTGCCCGATCTTTGCCGGATGTGTGCCGAGCGCGACCCCGCCCTCCAACGTTGGGCAGGCGCCGAGTCATTGAGGATTTTCGCCTGTTATCCGCGTGCGGTCAGGTGGCTGTTCCGCGCCGGCGGAGCGCCGCTGCGGGAGGCAGGCGTTGAGTTTGTCAATATGCGAGCCGCCGGCTTGAAATTTCAAATTTCAAATCTCGCATTTGAGATTCATAATTCAAAACCGCAGGAAAGGGAGCTTAATCTGCCATCTGAAGATTCAGATCTGAAATTTGAGATTCGAGAGGGTGATTGGGTACCCTGGTTTCCGGTTATCGACTACGACCGCTGCGAGAGCTGCAAACGATGTTTGGATTTTTGCCTGTTTGGCGTCTATGAGCTCTCCGGGGATGATAAGGTGGAAGTCCGCAATCCCGCTAATTGCAAGACCAATTGCCCCGCGTGCGCAAAGACGTGTCCAAACAGCGCGATAATCTTTCCGAAATATAGCGATGGCCCCATCAACGGCGATGAAGTTGACGAGCAGGCATCGCAGGGCCAAGGAGCGAAAGCAGACCTCGCTGATCTTCTAAGCGGCGATATTTATGACACTATCCGCAAGCACAGCAGGGGCGCCAAGAGATTCTCTGCTGGTGCAGGCGTCAAGCAAGAATCATCGACTTTGAAGGAGCTGCAGGAAAAACTGGATATCCCGCCGGAGGTCCTGGCGTCTTTGTCACCTGCAGAGATGGCCGGCATAAGAGAAAAAGCGGGTAAGAAACGCAGCACGAACGAGCCCGGCAAAGCCGAAAGCGAGGACTATGAGTAAAAAACGTCCGGAGCCCGCCATTATTCTTGTTGCAGACAGGACCCTCAGCGCCGACTATAAGATTCTGTTTGAAGGCATCTTTGCGACGATGCAGACCACGCAGGTCCCGGAGATAATGATGCGCAAATTCATCGCGCCGGCGGTGGCCACGGACCAGTCGGGGCGGGCCCGCAGCGCTGCTCTTGGCCTGCGCCGTCTTGAGTCGGCGCTTCTCAAATTCACAAGCCTGGGCGGCGAAGACGTAGTCTGCACAACGCCCGAGGCTTTGCCCGGCCTGTTGGGGCCGTGGGTAAAGGTTGTGGCGTTTAGCTCGAGCGACCCGTTAGGCAGGGGGATGAGCAATACGACGACGACGAATTTCTGGAAGGGCGAGCTTTACACGAGTTTCTGGACCAGGCGTATGATTGAGCGGCTGGCTGATGCAAAGCGCAAGTACGGTTTCAAGGTTGTCGCCGGGGGCGCCGGGGCGTGGCAGTGGGCGTACGAGCCCGATGAGAGGGCCCGATTGGGTATCGACGTTGTTTTCGAGGGTTATTTCGAGTCGTCAGGGCCTGAGCTTTTCACGGACCTTCTCGATGGCCGCCAGGCAAACGGGAATATCTGCGAAAAAGATACCGCCGTCGAAAGAATTCAACCCATAAAGGGCGCATCGATGCTCGGTATCATCGAGCTGTCGCGTGGCTGCGGCCGGGGGTGCAAATTCTGCACGATGGCCGGCAAGAAAATGAAACATCTCTCGGGCGATACTATTTTGGCGGATCTCCAGACCAATGTTTCCAACGGCGTGGCTTCGGTCGTCAGCGGAAGCGAGGATTTTTTCAGGTACGGTTCCGTCGGACTAAAACCCGATTTTGATAAACTGCACGGCCTGCTGTCGCAGATGAAGGAAATCAGGGGCCTGTCCTTTATGCAGATAGACCACGGCAATGTCACGTCCGTCCTGCAGCTTAGCGACGAGCAGTTGACGCAAATCAGGGAATTGCTTACGTGGGAAAGCAAGACGGACTATCTCTGGGTGAATATGGGTGTGGAGAGCGCAAACGGGCGCCTCGTGGCCGCCAACTGCCCGGGAAAGATAGCGCCGTTCCGGCGGGAGGATTGGGAAGATATGGTCCGTGAAGCCGCCGAGAAGATGACAAGAAACGGCTTTTTCTCGGTTTTGAGCATCATTCTCGGCCTGCCGGGTGAGACCCCCGGTGACATCGCCCGCACGCTCAACCTCGTCAAGTACCTGGGGACCAGACGCGCGGTGATTTTCCCAATCTTCTATGAGCCTTTATCACACGAAGAGATTAACCAGGGACTAAGATTTACGCTTAGCCGAATGAGGGCCGACCATTTAGAGCTGTACAGGACCTGTTACGAGATAAACTTCAAGGCCGTGCCGAAGCTGTTCCGGGACAACCAGCGGGCCGGCGGCGTATCCTGGACGAAAAGAACAGTAATGCAGATGCTGGGTAAGACCGAAGTATTTTCCTGGCGGCGAACTTTCAAAAGAATGCAAAGGCAGTTTGCAAACTCCGAGCCCGGAAGGATTGAGGAGGACCGAACGTATGCAGAACGGTGCTACGATTGCAGTTAGACCTGTTAGACCACCACAGGACAATATACCGCAAACAAAGCGACAGCGTGACATGCTGCTGCGGGTTGCGGGCGAATACGTTGAGCGGAATAAGCCTGTCGGGCCGTTGTCCATTGACGAATTGCGAACGCATGCCGAGGCCGTTCTCAAGGCAGCGAACCTGAACGAGAAGTATTTGGACTATACGGGTGTTCTTGTAAACAATGAGGTCTGGCGTCGGACCGTGGCGGGCATCCCGTTTGAAAAGCGTCTGTTGCTGCTGCCCAAGTGCCTGCGAAGCGAGGGGCAATGCCAGGGCGAGTTCGATGAGTTCGGTCTCGTGTGCGGGCACTGCGGGGCGTGTATTATCGATGAGTTGAAGAGCCAGGCCGAGCGTCTGGGCTACGCCGTGCTGGTTGCGGAAGGTTCGCCCGTGGTGATGTCGCTCATCGAGACCGGGAAAGTCGAGGCGGTGGTTGGTGTTAGCTGTCTTTCAGTATTGGAGGGGGTTTTCCCGTATATGGAGGCAGGGGCCGTGCCGGGTATCGCAATGCCGCTGCTCCAGGACGGCTGTGCCAATACGAGCGTTGATGTAGATCGCGTCTGGGATGCGATTTACCAGAGCAGTGACGACCAGGTTCGTCGACTCAACCTGGAGGATTTGCGAGGCCGAGTAAATAGCTGGTTTACAAATGCTTCCCTGGGAGAGCTGTTAACCGCAGCCGAGAACCAAACCGCAGAGCTGGCTCTAACGTGGATGGCCAAAGTGGGCAAACGCTGGAGGCCCTTCCTTGCTGCCTGTGCGTATCAGGCCCTTGCGCCCAATGGCGACGGGACGCTTGCCCGCGCTCTGCGCAAAGCCGGCGTTGCCGTGGAGTGTTTTCACAAGGCCTCCCTGATCCACGACGACATTGAGGATGGAGACGACTTGCGGTACGGCGAGAAAACGCTGCACGCCGAGTACGGGGTGCCCGTAGCCCTTAATGTCGGCGACTTTCTTCTCGGTGAGGGGTATCGTCTGTTGGTGGAGACCGAGGCCTCCGACGATTGCAGGATAAGAATGCTGGCCGCCGCCGTTCAAGGCCATCGCAATCTGTGTCTGGGCCAGGGAAATGAGCTTTCGTGGATACGAAGGCCCCGGCCTCTAAGTGTTGCCGAGGTCATCGACATATTTCGGAAAAAGACCTCGCCTGCATTTGAGGTCGCCTTGAAGTTAGGGGCGATACTGGCCGGCCGCGGTGACGAGCTCAACGACGTCCTCGAGCAGTACAGCCGGTCACTCGGAATCGCATATCAGATTCGCGACGACATCGAGGACTTCCGGTCGATGGATGAGCAGCCGCACGCGCTCAATGCGATGCGACCGTCGCTGCTGCTCGCACTGGCCCACAAGCGGGCGCAAGAGGCCGAAAAGAAATTGCTCGAATCCGTCTGGAGCAGGTCTATAGAGCCCGGCTGTGTCGTCAAGGAGATCGAAGACGTACTGGCTCAGCTCAAAGTCGAACGGCTGGCCTCGGATTTGATGGAGTCGTACAAATCCCGGGCGATAGGCTGCCTCTATCAGTTCAGGAATCCCGACCTCAAGGCCCTGCTGCGAAGGGTGATAGGCAAGATATTTAATGATTTTGAAGTGATGGGTTGTTGCAATGACCATAAGGCAGGTCTGTCTCAGGGCAGCGTCTCGAGCGAGCCGTCTTCTAAGTGACTCTTCTGCTCTTGTCGCCGGCTTCATTGGCAAACAGATTAATGAAGATGGTGGGTTCGCCGGGAGAAGCGGCCAAAGCGACCTCTATTATACGCTCTTCGGTATCGAAGCTCTTTTGGCGTTGAAGGCGCACGTCCCTGCCAAGCGGACCATAAGTTACCTGGGGCAATTCGGCGACGGCGATTCGCTGGACCTTGTCCACCTTGCCTGCCTCGCTCGCTGCTGGGCCGACATCTCGGAATTTCAAAGTATCGAAATTGAGGCGCCTTTGCGCGACGGCATCCTGCGACGGATCGAAGGCTACAGGTCTCCCGATGGCGCCTACAATAATTCAAGGCCGGCCCAGCACGGCACCGCCTACGGATGTTTTCTCGCTCTCGGGGCCTACCAGGATTTGAATGCGGATATGGAGAACGTCACCGCCCTTGCCGATTGCGTTGAATCACTGCGGACCTCCGACGGCGCCTATTCAAACGACCCGACCATGCAAATCGGGGCGACCCCCGCTACAGCCGCGGCCCTGACAATCCTCCACTATCTTGACGAGCCGGTCTCCGACGCTTCGGCTAAGTGGCTGCTCTCGCAACTGCATCCCAAAGGCGGTTTCGTCGCAGTGCCGGTGGCCGGCAGCTTCGGGATACCCGATCTGCTTTCCACCGCGACTGCTCTGCACGCTTTATCGCTGAGCGGTGTTTCAACAGCCGGCATAACGGAGAGGTGTCTCGATTTTCTTGACAGCCTCTGGAGCACTGAAGGAGCCTTTTGCGGGAGCTGGGCCGACCCGACCCTTGATTGCGAATACACCTACTACGGCCTCTTGTCCCTCGGACATTTAGGCGGAAGCCCAGAGGCGAAAAAGGGTGTTTCGGAATCCGGGACAGAGCTATGAATATCGACGAAGCTGCTCTCGACAAAATGCTCAAGACCCTTAGAGAGCGATTGATTCAATCGAGGCTGCCCGCAGGTCACTGGCAGGGAAGGTTGTCCGGCAGCGCCCTGGCGACTGCAACCGCCGCCTTTGCCCTGTCGGTTGTCGATGGAGCAAAATATGGCCCGCTGATTCGCGATGGGCTCGACTGGCTCATCTCGAACCAAAATTCCGACGGGGGATGGGGGGATACGATCTTAAGCCTCAGCAATATCAGCACGACTATGCTTTGCCGGTCCGCATTGACCGTAGCCGAGCAGTCCGGCCGTCATAAAGAGGCGCTCGCAAAGGCCGAGTCGCGGCTTGTCAATTTCGCCGGCAGCCTGGAGCCGGGCGCGCTCGTAGAGGCCGTCGACCGGCAGTATGGCCGGGACCGAAGTTTCTCAGCACCTATTCTCACTATGTGTGCTCTGGCCGGCAGATTGGGAGACGCCGAACAAGCGTGGCAAAGAATTAAGCCCTTGCCTTTTGAATTGGCGATGTGTCCCCATCGCCTCTTCAAGTGGCTGCGACTGCCTGTCGTAAGCTACGCCCTGCCCGCTTTGATTGCGATAGGACAGGCCAGCTATTATCATCGAAAACCCAAGAATCCCATCACGAGACTCATCCGGCATCTGTCACGCAGAAGAACCCTTGACGTGCTCCGACGGATACAGCCGGAAAACGGCGGGTTCCTTGAGGCAGCGCCCCTGACTGCCTTTGTCGTGATGAGCTTAGCTGCCGCCGGACAACGGGATAGTCAGGTCGTTACAAGAGGCGCGGAATTTCTGGTCCGCTCGGTCAGGGATGACGGCAGTTGGCCGATTGATACCAATCTTGCTACATGGCTGACAACCTTGTCCGTAAACGCCCTTGCCGCCGCCGAGGATTTTGAGCAGATGCTACCATCGGACGAACGCGACAAGATTCGTCAAATGCTCCTCGAATCGCAGTATCGCCATGAGCACCCTTACACGCGCGCGGCCAGCGGCGGCTGGGCCTGGACAGCCTTGCCCGGAGCCGTTCCCGATGCCGACGATACCGCCGGCGCACTAATCGCCCTGCACAATCTTGGTCCTTCGGATAAGCGTGTCGCCGAGGCAGCGGTCGCGGGGATAAACTGGCTGGTCGGACTTCAAAACAGCGATGGGGGAATCCCGACTTTTTGCCGGGGATGGACCGCCTTGCCCTTTGACCGCAGCGCCCCTGATCTGACCGCTCACGCTTTAGGGGCCTTTGGCGTGTGGTCCGACTGCGTACCGGATTTTCTGCCAAGACGGGTGGCTGAGGCAATCAAGAAGGGGCTGGATTATTTGGAGCGCGTCCAAAAAGAGGATGGTTCGTGGGTTCCATTATGGTTCGGTAATCAGTTTGCGCCGAACCAGGAAAACCCGGTCTATGGCACGGCCCGCGTGCTGACAGGGCTGCACCGAGTGCCTTGGAAGCTCACCTCTGCGTATGCGCCAATGCTCGAAAGGGCGGCTAAGTGGCTTCTGTCCGTTCAGAATCCGGAGGGCGGATGGGGCGGCGCCAAATCCGTCAGCTCGTCCGTTGAAGAGACGGCTTTGGCTGTAGATGCCCTGGCTCAATTACTCCCGGGCGTAAGCGCAGGGACGGCTGGCGCACAGGGGCAGTTTTTTCCGGCAGAAGCGGCGCGGTCCGCTGTCTCGAACGGCGTCTCCTGGCTCGTCGAACAAAGCAGGGCCGGGACATCAGTGACGCCTGCGCCTATCGGCCTGTACTTTGCAAGGTTATGGTATTTTGAAGACCTGTATCCGGTGATCTTTACCGTATCCGCCCTGCAGAAAGTCAAGAACCTCCGCGGGATTGCATAACAGACCGGGCAGCCCGTGCAAGGGCAAACTCGTCCCGGCAAAAGCGCCGAGCGGGCAGCGGCGGTGCAAATCCAAGTATTTAGCCTGCGGTTTTACCGCGTACGTGTTTAGCCAGACGACAGACTCAGTGGCTTGCTGCGAGGGCACGGGCTTGAAGGGCGCGAAACCACGGCCAAGATGGCCGTGCCACGATCAAATTGGCCCCGGCTAAACACGTACTTTACCGCAGGTTCTGTCCCCTTATTCCTGATTACCACCGTTCAAAACAGTTCCATTCGCGGCACAAATAGGTTATCATAGTACCGGTTAAGTATGATGCAGTATGCTTTGTGAACGAGGTAATATGAAATAGATGTGCAACACTACGATAATCAGGCTGTCGCATTTGCGGGCCGGCGTTTTTTTTAGCTGTTTACTGATTCTGATTGGGAGCCATGACGCTGCTTGCGCAGCGCGAGCGCGAAGTAGGCCGAGGCCCAGAAGAGTCCCTTCACCGCGAGCCGAGTTGAATCTTGAAGATGTTCCCTTCAAGATCGTCTATGAGACTTATCGCAGGGGCGACGGCAAAGAGAACTGGGAATTGTTCATTATGAACGCGGACGGTTCCGGCCAGGTCAATCTCACCAATACGGGCGACCTGGACGAAATGTATCCCCACGTTTCTCCGGATGCAACCAAGATATGTTTCGTGGTCGATGAAGGAATGGGCAGAAGAAAGATTCGAAGCGTCTATTATATGAACATCGACGGGACCGAACGGGTCAAAGTCGCCACAAACGCCCGACAGCCCTGCTGGAGCCCGGATTCCCAATACATCGCCTACCTAAAGGGCGAGTTCGAGCGATACAGCACCAGGGAGTATGCGACCTCTGAGCTTTTCATCTACGACCTGCAGACCCGCCTGCGCAGGCAGCATCCGAACAAAAGGCTGGAGCACATCTACGCCATCTGCTGGTCGCCCGACGGCCGGTGGTTCACCGGCGCCGTGCAGGGAGGAATGGGCTACAGTGACGCCATCCTTGCTTTCGAAGCCGATGGGGCGAGAGTCTTCGATCTGGAGAGGTGGGGAGTCAAGGGATGCAGGCCCGACCTTGGCCTTGACGGGACAAGGCTGACGTGGGGCGAGACGGATTGGGATGTGTGCCTGGCCGATATCGACCTGACCTCCCAAGGGCCGCGTGTTTTCAACGTTCGCTACGTCCTCGGCTGTGTCCGTGCCGCGAAGGTCTATCACGTCGATCTCTCGCCGGACGCTAAGTATCTTACTTTCAGCTACGGCCCCAAAAAAGGAGGCCAGCAAGTCGGCGGCATGGCAAGAGGCTGGAACATCTGCGTCGCCGATATGAGCGGAAAATGGGTCAAAATCACTACCGACGGAAAACACAACAAAGAGCCCGACTGGGTCCCGATCCCGACTGCGACCGGCCCGGCGAAAAGCGAGGATGAAGAATCGCCTATCCAAAGGCTCTTGTCCCATCCATTGATTCGCCGGGACACCCCTGAGAAAAATTAAGGCACTTTAACAAAACCCAATTCGTCATTCCGAGCCCTGTCCTGAGCGAAGCCCGACCTGAGCGCGGTCGAACGGGCGAAGCAATCTCACTCATTTGTAAGGCGGAGATTGCCACGGCCCCCAGGGGGCCTCGCAATGACGATAGCGGCTCTGTTGCGCCTTATGAACGAGTATTGACAAACGCGCCAATCACTTGCCGGAAAAT
>JAGMDR010000306.1 GCA_023128595.1 Planctomycetota bacterium
CGCAGCCGTTGGTTATGAACCGCTTGACCCCGTGCAGAAACCAGTTGCCGTCGTCGTCTTCAAACGCTCGCAGCTTGACCGCCTGCAAATCCGAACCGGCGTCCGGCTCGGTCAGCACCATTGCCCCGGTGACTTTCCCGGCCGAGAATTGGGGCAGGTACTTCTGCTTGATCTCTTCCGATGCAAACGCATTGATTGTCTCGGCGATGCCCTGCAAGCCGAATATATTCATAAGGGCCGCGTCCGCACGGGAGACGATCTCGATGGCCATCGAATAGACCAGATTCGGGAAGTTCAGACCGCCGAACCGATGCGGCAGCGTAAAGCCCATAACCTCGGCCTGGCCCAGCTTTTCGATAGACTCGGCGATGCCCTTCGCCCGCGTTACCGAGCCGTCAGCGTTGAGGATGTTGCCCTGGCGGTCCACCTCCTCGGCACGCGGTGCAATAAAATCCGCGCTCAATTGACCGAGTGAGTCCAGGACCATATCGTAATTCTCTATCGCCTCGGCGGCATCAGCGGGGGCATAGTCGAATTCACCCGCGAACTTAAAGCCCTCCTCACAGACCTCCGCCAGCTTGCCTATGTCCAAATGCCTGAACAAGAATTGTATATCGCTGTTATCCCTGTAAAAATTCGCCATAACTTTTCCTGCTTTTCCAATTTCCTGTGGTGATTGCGACTATTCTTGCTGCGTCATTGCGAGCGAAGCCAAGCAATCTATAACCTAGTACCGCGTTTCACAAGTATTGCGACTATGAGATTGCCGCGTCGGCCTTCGGCCTCCTCGCAATGACAGCTAAAAGTCTCAAATTGTCATTGCGAGGAGCGAAGCGACGAAGCAATCTCATTACCCCATAGTAGCGAGATTTATGAAACGCGGTACTGGCGCAAAAGATCGCCACATCCGCCGGGTCGTGCTCTTCGCACTCCTATATTTCGTGCCTTCGTGTCTAAAGTCCTTTTTCTCTGATCGTCTTTATCATAAGCGGCACAACAACGTTTAGGTCGCCGAGGATTTTATAGTGTGCGACCTGGAATATCGGGGCATCGGGGTCGTTGTTGACGGCGACGATCTTCTGGCTCTGGCTCATCCCGGCCTGGTGCTGGATTGCGCCGCTGATTCCAACTGCGATGTACAGGCTCGGGCGAACCGTCGTCCCCGTCTGGCCGACCTGATGGTCGTGGTCGATAAAGCCCAGGTCCACCGCCGCTCTGGTCGCCGCCGGCGCACCGCCGAGGCAGTTCGCCAGGTCCCATATCAGTCGGAAGTTGTCCTTGCTGCCCACCCCCGCTCCACCGGCAACGATTATCCGTGCCGCCTTAAGATCGACCTTCTTGGCTCGTTTGTGCTCGGCGAGAAGCTGTAACGGCAAATCCTGCTTCGCCAGCTTCACCGTCTCCTCGATGACCTTTCCCTTTCGCGCCGCGTCCGGCTCCGGCATCGGCATTACGCCTTCCCGGACCGTCGCCATCTGAGGCCATCGGTCGAGATTGATAATCGTGGCGACAATATTCCCGCCGAAAGCAGGCCTTATCTGAAACAGCAGATTCTTGTGGAGCTTCTTGTCCTTGACGGTCGTATGGTCGCCGATTTGCAGGTCGGTGCAGTCGGCCGTGAGCCCCGCCTTTGCGGCGCTTGCAATTCGCGGCGCCAGGTCCCGCCCGGTAATAGTCGCCCCGTAAAGCACAATCTGCGGCTCGTACTTATGAATCAAATCGTACATCACCTTCGCGTAGCTGTTGGTCTGGTAATGACCTAACAGCGGGTGTTCAACCAGATACACCTTGTCGGCCCCGTGTTGTATCAGCTTCGCCGCGAGGCCCTTTACCTTGTCGCCCAAAACAGCCGCCGCCAACTCCACTCCCAACGTATCGGCTAACCGCCGCGCCTTGCTCATCAATTCAAGCGGCGTATCCTCCAGCCGCCCGTTATGCTGCTCGGCAAATACCCAAACCTCACCTTTCCTGTTCACTTCTATCATAACTCGTCTTTCGTATGTGGCACGGGCATCCTGCAAATATTTCGTATTTCGTATCGCGTATTACGTCCTTTTGTCATTCTGAACGGACTGAAGAATCCGGCCATCGCAAACGGCAGCCCCTCGTAGGGTGGGCTTTAGCCCACCATTAAACTTATTCGTTTATGTTATCGTCTTCTCTTCAATCAGCTCGTGTATCATATCCGAGATGCCGTCTGCGCTCGGCTCGACGTCCTTGCTCTGCTTCGCGGCCAGCACAACGCTCTGAATCCGATGGACCTTCGTAGGCGAGCCGCCCGCCCCGCACCAGTTCAAATCCGCACCGACAGAGTCAAGGTCCCACTGCTTGATGAGCAGACCTCTTTTTTCTAATTTGCTGCATTTATGCGCAGCCAGCTCTTTGATATCCGCCTCGTTGGGGTCCGGATTCTCATCCTTGCCTTCCTGTTCAACCTCGATGGGCGTGCGTGCGTTTTTGAACTTCATCATCTTCCTCGCCGCCGCGACCCTCGGCTCATTCGCATCACCAACGACCGTCAGCAACACGGGCAGCTTGGCCTTGACCTGCTGGGAGCCGTTGCCGATATTCCGCTGCGCCGTTATCGTTTTGCCGGCAAGTTCAATAAGCTCCTCAACGTAGGTGATCTGCGTTACCGCCAGTTTCTCGGCCAACTGGGGCCCCACCTGCGCGGTATCCCCGTCAATCGCCTGCCTGCCGCAAAGAACGATGTCATAGTCGAGCTTCTTGACCGCGCAGCTCAGGATATAGCTGGTCGCCAACGTATCGCTCGCCGCACATCGCGGGTCGGTAATCAAAATCGCCTCATCCGCCCCGCGATAGAGCGACTCTCGCAGAATCGCACTCGCCCCCGGCAGACCCATCGTGAGGACCGTCACCCGCCCCCTGAACTGGCCCTTGATCTCCAACGCCGTCTCGAGCGCATTTAGGTCCTCCGGATTAAAAATCGCCGGCAGCGCAGAACGCTTGACCGTCCCGTCATCGTTCATCACATCGCCCGTAATCCTCTTGGTGTCCGGAACCTGCTTAATCAAAACAATGCACTTATAACCCACTCATAATCTCCTTGTCTGCCTGGTCCGGCCCAGCCATTCTAACGGGTCATCCCCGCCCACGCAGGGACACACATCAACAACCTTGTCATTCCTGCGAAGCTTGTGCCCGCGAAAGCGGGTAGCAGGAATCCACACGCAATACGATTCACGAGATACGGATTTTAGAGGGATTCGGCGCCAAGTCAACCCAAATTTTGTCGTGAGCGCAGTCGAAAGGATTACCCGGCAGATTCATTTGCGGGTTTCCTCAACTTCCACATTGCACCGCCTGCGAATCTGCTCTTGTTCAGCCGTCGCCGGCACAGCGACGCCCCTCAACCCTCTCACACAACACCAATCCCCATGGAGCGCGAAGCGACCGTATTTAGCCCCGCGTTTCACGCGGTACGTGTTTAGGCAGACGAGAGACTCAGTGGCTTGCTGCGAGGGCACGGGCTTGAAGGGCG
>JAGMDR010000307.1 GCA_023128595.1 Planctomycetota bacterium
TTTTTCGAGCCGGAACAGTTGAAAGTATTTGACGAATTACCTGCCGACCAGATAAACACAGAGGCACACGAATCCTTTGTGCCCAAGGCTCCGCAACCGCCAGTGCCGCAATCGGCTGACGAGTGGGCAAAGCTACGCAAAGCGTGGATGAAAGCGCTTCGGGAGAAGTCATTCCGCGGCTGGCCGACCAAAACCGAGGCCGGTTCGCTCGACATCAAGTGCCCGTTCTCCGTTAAACGGCACGGCATCCGTTTCAGTGCGTTCGACTTCACGAGTCAGCCACACGTTCGTCTGCGGCTATACCTGGCGCATCGAGCTGACCTCGAAAAAGCCGACCAGACCATACTCAAAGTGCTGGACGAACAGGAGTGGACCGAATGGCTAAGCGCTATGCGCGTGGGCTTCGCCGAGCAGCTCAAGGATCAAACGCTGCCTGAGCCAAATGAAAACGCTTTCAAGCACATTCGGAAAGCCCTCCGCAACACAAAACACGTGATGGCGTACGTGGCACCGCGGGGAGTTGGGCCTACAGCTTGGAATCCCGACGAACGTAAGCGAACACAAATTCGCCGACGGTTCATGCTGCTTGGCCAGACAGTCGACGGAATGCGAGTCTGGGACGTACGGCGGGCGATTCAGGCGCTGCGGAACATCGATTCGACAAGCACCCTACCAGTAGGCCTTCTGGCCCGAAGAGAGATGGCTGGCATCGCACTATACGCATCGTTGTTCGAGCCCAATATAGTGAAACTCAGCCTTTGGCATCTGCCCCGCTCGCACCGCGATGGACCGATCTTTCTGAACGTCCTGCGCTACCTTGATGTCCCGCAGGCGGTTGCGATGGCAGCCGAACACAGCCAAGTAACAATATATCAGAAGGACGAGGCCGGATGGGAATTCCCACAAGTGGTAGCTGAAAAATTGGGTTGGCCCAAGCGCTTTGAGGTCCGGGTGGTGCAAGCCGGCCACGAAAACTAAGCCGCGAACCACGAAGCCAAACAACTGAAGTAACTGTTCACGGGGCAAATGTGCCGTTTTATGTCATTGCGAGGTCCGCCTCGGTCCGCCTACGGCGGATGGCAATCTCAATCGCTACATTTTAGATTGCTTCGTCGTAAAACTCCTCGCAATGACCCCAAGAACGCGACTTATACGCCGTGAACGGTTACCGACTAAAAGGCAAGCCTTGTGATGGCAAGGCTAAGCAGGTCACAGATTTGGCAACCGATACTGCTGTGACGTTAGCTCACGAGGATGCCGCTACTTTTTGAGGTCTATTTTAGCAACCCGCTTCTTAAAAACGCTTCGGGCGTCAGTCGTAAATATCTCTATCTTCGTAGGCACCAAAACGCCGCCCTTTTCAATCTCACTATAGTCATAGCCGCGAACGGGCATGAACTTATTCTTGTCAAACTCAGCAAAGGAAAGCATATCGACCAAAGAGCTGTCTCTATTCTGATAAAAAATCACTCTGGACCAATAAGGCTGGGTCCCCGCGGAGTCCGCCTCCGGCGGACCTGTGGCGGACTCAACGAGTTCAACCTCTTTCTGCTTGCCGGCGGCGGAGGCTGCTTGCTCTGGCGGATGGACCCGCGCAATCGGATAATACCACAGTCCCTCCATCTTTACCGGCTCAGGCGCTTTGATAAACCGGGCCGAATCATCCAAGAAACGCACAGGTGCAATTGTTACGGTCAAAACCGCTTCAGCATATTCCCGATAAAACCCTCGGATTGGCGAAAAGTCGGCGCGCTCGCGGCCCTCCAACACGCTAAACCGGCCATTCGATAATTGCCAGACGAAGTTGCTGAGCGGCTCCTGAGCTGAAATGCGAATGGAATTTGACCACGGGTAAACCTCAAAACGGTGCTCTGTCAGGTAAAAACTGCCGTCCGGCTGATAGAGCGTAACCACACAATCAAGGTCCAGCTTTGTCGTTTTAGCCCAGCGTTGAAGCCCTCCGGTTGCGTTGATCGCTCCCGCCGCATAATCAGCCTTAACAGCAAGTGTCTCCACATTCGGCCCGGAAGCCAAAGCATCCACATCTTCTTTGTGGGCCTGTTCACACCCCGCGACGGCAAAAGCCGTCAAAAGGACCAACCAAATTATCTTTGAGACCTCTGCATTCATCTTATTTCCCTACGGTTTGTTTTTCGTATTCTGCACTTGGCTCCGCTGGTTTACCAGGTTCCTCGCCACACGTCAATTTTGCGAGCTGCTCCATCAAGGCGTACCTCTCAGCCGCATCTCTGGCGGCAAGTTTGAGCAACTGTGCTGCTACTTCCGGCTTCGATTGCTTCAGCGTACGATAGCGATTTTCGCCATAAGCATACTCTTCGAAGTCAATGGTTGGAGTTCGAGAATCGAGCTGCAGCGGGTTCTTACCCTGTTCCTTGAGTCGCGGGTCGAACCTATACAGTGGCCAATGGCCGCAGGCAACGGCCTTTTTCTGCTCTTGATAACCTTTTGTCATATTGATGCCGTGAGCAATGCAATGTGAATAGGCAATTGTGAGGGAAGGTCCGGGATAGGCTTCGGCTTCGGCAAAGGCTTTGACTGTCTGATTGGCGTTTGCACCCATCGCCACCTTGGCGACATAGATATTGCCGTAGGTCATCGCCAGAAGCCCGAGGTCCTTCTTCGGCGACGGTTTTCCCGCTGCGGCAAATTTTGCCACCGCTGCTCTTGGCGTGGATTTTGACATCTGGCCACCCGTATTGGAATAAACCTCGGTATCCAGCACAAGCAGGTTGACATCCACGCCGCTGGCCAGCACATGGTCCAGCCCGCCGTAGCCAATATCGTAAGCCCATCCGTCAC
>JAGMDR010000308.1 GCA_023128595.1 Planctomycetota bacterium
AATTGGTTTGCCGGAAAATCCGGCCGCACCCGGGCAAAACCCGCCAACAAATAATCGGTGACAAAACGCAGGAAAGCTGGTATAAAGGTGGTTTTCTAAAGGGTCTTGCAGTTGAATCAGAGGGACTGGCACAACTTGGTATCAGGCCGCAGAGCCGGCTTGGCAGCGGCGTTCTTGCGTTTACTTCTGGGGATTGCCGCCTGCACTTACTCGCTTGTCATCCGCCTGCGCAATCTCCTCTATTCAAAAGGCTGGTTGAAGGCACATCGCACCAATGCAGCGGTCATAAGCATCGGCAACATAACAGCCGGCGGCACCGGTAAAACCCCGCTGGTGATCTGGCTGTGCAATCAGCTATCCCAAAACTACAAGTGCGCAATCCTCACCCGCGGCTACAGGGGAACTGAAAACTCAAAACTCAAAACTCAAAACTTTTTTGATGAACCGGCGATTCTGGCCGAGAGCTGCCCGGATGCTAAAGTAATTGTAAATCCCGACCGCGTCGCAGGCGCCGCCGAAGCCGTCGGCCGGTTCGGCACAAAGGTCCTGATTATGGACGATGGATTCCAGCACCGCCGATTGGCCAGAGACCTGGACATCATCGCTATTGATGCAACAAGGCCGTTCGGCTACGGCAGAATACTCCCGGCCGGACTGCTGCGGGAACCCGTGGCCGCGCTAAAGCGTGCCGACGCCGTCGTCATCACCAGGTCCGACCAGGCCGCTGAAGCCCAACTGACCCGGCTTGAGCACAAAATTCGACATATCAAGGCCGATATGATTATCGCAACGTCGATTCACGCACCTGTCTGTGCAGAATCCGCAGACGCCGGGCAAATCAGCCTTGAGGAGCTAAAGGCCAAGAAGA
Source organism: Planctomycetota bacterium (assembly GCA_023128595.1). GTDB lineage: Bacteria > Planctomycetota > Phycisphaerae > Sedimentisphaerales > Anaerobacaceae > DAOVRL01. The sequence continues at coordinate 869 of JAGMDR010000308.1, forward strand.
TATTCGCTTTCTGCGGCATAGGCAATCCGGATGCCTTCTTGAATACGATCAAGAACCTCGGAGCCAACCTCCTCGGCTCGAAGATATTCGACGACCACCATCACTACACCGATGACTGTCTGGCTCAAGTTTGTGAGCAGGCCGAACGCATCGAGGCCGATCTGGTGCTGACAACGCAGAAAGACTGGACAAAAATCGCTCCGCTATTATCAGCCGAAAAACGTCCACCTTTTGCATATCTGGCCATTGAGATAAGGTTCTCGGCCGGTGAGGACAAATTAAGACGCTTGATTGAGGATACATTAGCGGGTAAAATCTCCCAACAGTAGAAAGTCAAGGCTTCTGCAAAATTGCAGAAGTTCAGTTAGAAAACAAGGAAGAGCCCTGAATGCACGAAAACCTGCTGAAAATCGTAACGAACCTCGGCTCACCGAAGGTCCTGCTCGTGGGCGATTTTATGCTCGACGTTTACGTCTATGGCGACGCCCTGAGAATAAGCCCCGAGGCCCCCGTGCCGGTCTTGAGAGTCACCGACACCGAATATCGCTGCGGCGGAGCGGGGTCGGTGGCCGCTAACCTTGCAGCCCTCGGTGCCGTGCCTGTCTGCGTGGGCGTTATCGGCGGCAATGAAAACGACCAAAACGCCAAAATCCTAAACGAGAAACTCGCCGCCACACGAGCCGACATTAGCGGCTTGTTATCCGTCCCCGGCAGAGGCACTACGACCAAACAAAGACTCATAGGCCTCGCTCAGCATCGCCATCGCCAGCAACTGATGAGAGTTGACCAGGAATCCACGGAACCGCTTACCGATGAGCAATACCAAAAGATTCTTCAGATCTACAAAGATAAACTGCCGAAGATTGACATTGTCTGTCTGCAGGATTACAACAAGGGCCTGCTTACCCCTTCCCTCTGCCGACAAATGATACAATTGGCCGCCCAAGCGGACAAGAAGGTCCTCGTTGACCCTTCGCGAACCAGCGATTATTCAAAATACACCGGCGCTACCCTCATCACGCCAAACCGCAAAGAGGCCTCAATCGCCGTCGGCTTCGAGATAACCTCAGAACAAACAGCCGCAAAAGCGGCAAAGAAGCTCTTCACCGATTACAAACTCAAGGCCGTCGTAATCACGCTTGACAGCCAGGGTGCGTATCTGACAACAGAGCACCTCAGCCGGATCATACCCACTCGGCCGCGCAGCATATATGATGTCACCGGCGCCGGTGATACGGTCCTGGCGACACTCGCAATAACTCTCGCCGCCGGCCGCGATTATGAAACAGCCGTACAGCTCTCCAATCTCGCCGGCGGCATCGAAGTCGAAAAATTCGGGGCCGAACCCGTCCAGATTCAGCAGATCCTCAATGAAATCCGCGGCGAAACAGGCAAACTGCTTTCACTTGATTCTCTGCTCGATGAGCTCAACTGGCACCGCAGCCGGGGAAAAACCGTAGCGTTTACAAACGGCTGTTTTGACGTCGTCCACAGAGGACACATCGAATATCTCAAATTCACCAAGCAGCAGGCTGACGTAGTGGTCCTCGGATTGAATAGCGACAGTTCGGTCAAAATCATCAAAGGCCCCGACCGGCCGATAAACAATCAGCACGACCGGGCCGCCGTCCTCGCAGCACTCGAAACCATTGACTACATCACAATCTTCGACGAGCCGACCCCGATTGACCTGATCGAGAAAGTAAGGCCCGATACACTGGTCAAAGGCGAGGACTGGGCACAGAAAGGCGTCGTCGGTCGTGAGTTTGTTGAGTCTTACGGCGGCAGGGTCGTCCTCGCTCCGATCGTGGAGGGCAAGAGCTCCACCGCAACAATAGAAAAAATCAAATCGCTGCAGGCAAAATCCTCATGAATGACACTGTTGAGCAACTGATTATACAGACCATTGAAACTCACCGAGAGATGCTGGCCCAACTGCAGCAAAGCGCCGCCGAGACAATCGCCGCCGCCGCCCGGCTGATTACAGAGACACTAAAGAACAACGGCACGGTTTATCTCTGCGGCAACGGAGGCTCGGCCGCGGACGCCCAGCACATAGCCGCCGAGCTCATCGGCAGATTCAGGCGGGAGCGAAAGGCCCTGGCCGCGGTGGCGCTTTCCACCGACACCTCGATACTGACTTCCATTGCCAACGATTATGCTTATGAAGACGTCTTTGCCCGCCAGGTGGAGGCACTCGTCAAACAAGGCGATGTCCTCTGGGCCTTCTCGACCAGCGGCGCCTCGGCCAATGTTATCGCCGCCGCAAAATTAGCCAAGCAAAAAGGCGCTACCGTACTGGCCTTTACCGGCAGAGCCAACAGCACTCTCGAGCAGCTCGCCGATATTTGCCTCTGTGCCGACAGCGAATCGACGGCCCGCAGCCAGGAGATGCACCAGCTTGCCTACCATATAATTTGTGACCTCGTGGAACAAAGCTTTGCAGAGAGTTGAACGCCGGATGGATTTGAACAGATATGTCCAACAAAGCCATATTTCTGGACCGTGACGACACCCTGATCGAAGACCCGGGCTATATCAGCAGTCCCGACCAGGTGAAGCTGCTCAGCGGCGCCGCCGGGGCGCTTATCAAGTTTAAGGCTATGGGATATAAGCTTGTCGTCGTCACGAATCAATCGGCCGTTGCACGCGGAATTATCACCGAGAAAGTCCTTCGCGAAATCCATAACCGCATGGAACAACTGCTCGCCGAAAAGGATGCGTCCCTGGACGGAATCTACTACTGCCCTTACCATCCGGACGGAGTCGTTGCAAAATACCGCAAAGAAAGCGACTGGGCAAAACCAAACCCCGGGATGCTCCAGGCCGCCGCCGATGAGATGGATATCGACCTTGGGCAATCCTGGATAGTCGGAAACAGCAGCCGCGACATAGAAGCCGGCCTACGGGTCGGCTGCAAGACCATATTGATTGATTCGCCCTCACGTCAAAAACAATCCGAACCCGGCGACCCGACTCCCAACTACAAGGCCGTGAATATTACCGAAGCGGTAAACATCATAAAGAAATATCACCGCCGTCCCGATGACTCAGCATCCGCAGCCGAGCCGCCCCCAACCGACCAAACCGAGCCGGCTTCAGAACCTCCCGAACCCGCCCCCGAAGACGCGCAGCCCGTTCCTCAAGAACCCGAACCGGTCTCGCAAAACGCTAAGCCGCTTGCCGAAACTCAGCAGCCCCAATCACAGCAGGCCGAGCTCCAAACGGACACCCCGCAGGACAAAACCCAAACCGAGCCAACCGAACAGTTGCTCAGCAGTATCCTCGACCAGCTAAAGTCTATGCAGCGAAGTGATATGTTCGACGAGTTCTCGATAATGAGGTTCATCGCCGGGGTAGTCCAAATGCTTGTCCTGCTCTGTCTGCTGATAACTATATGGCTCTTGATGAGTCCGAACAGACAGGATACTTCGGTCTTGATCGCGCTCGGATTTGCCGTGCTCCTTCAGCTTATGTCACTGACCTTCTACACAATGCAGGAGCGAAAATAGTATCGCCTGTCTCCTCAAACGAGATATAGGATGCGAGATACGATACACAAGATTTTGATCTGGCTCCCCTCGCCTATGGGCGATGCCGTTCTTTGTACGCCGGCCTTGCGGGCAATTCGCAAGTATTTCAGCTCGTCTCAAATCACGTTTCTCGCTAATCCAATCGTTCGCCGGGTCCTGTCCCCCTGCAGCTTCAACGACGCCTGGCTGGAGCTGGGGCACAGCCACCCGTTTGCAGTTGCCCGAAAGCTCAGAACCCATAAATTCACCAACGCAATTCTCTTCAAAAACTCCTTCGCTTCCGCACTGGCCGTGGCTCTGGCAAGAATTCCCTGTCGCATCGGCTACGCCCGCGAGGGACGCGGCCTGCTGCTTACCGACAAGCTTCATCCGGCAAAACTGCCGAACGGCAAATTCAAGCCCCTCTCAATGCTCGACTACTACCTCGCAATCGCCTCCCGGCTTGGTGCAGAGACAGCCGACAGAAGCCTTGAACTGCAATTCGACCAAAAGGACAGTCAGCAGCTCCGGACCAAACTGCCCAAAGTTGCCAGCAGTGAAAACCCGGTTGTGATCTTGGTCCCGGGTGGAGCATTTGGCCCAAGCAAATGCTGGCCCAGTGAGAACTTTGCAAAAACCGCCGATTGGCTCATCACCAACCACGGTGTAACAGTTGTCATATCCGCGGCCCCCAACGCCGCCGAAAAACAAATCGCCGCCGAGATATGCACTTCGGCCAA
>JAGMDR010000309.1 GCA_023128595.1 Planctomycetota bacterium
GCGAGCGCAGCGAAGCAATCTCGACGATAAACTTGTCAGCCTGGCTGAAAACCCCGTAAACCTCGGCGAATTGAAAGCCCTTTTTTCCATCGCCGATCTGGTCGTCACCAACGACACAGGCCCGCGACACATAGCCACCGCCCTTGGACGCAAGGTCGTCACTCTGTTCGGGCCGAACGATCCGGCCTGGACGAATACCGATTACGAAAATGAAATTCAAATAGTCGGTAACGTCCCCTGCGCACCCTGCACCAAACCAACGTGCACAAAGCCCGAACACTTATGTATGCAATCAATCACGGTGGAGATGGTTTGTGACGCCGCCAAAGAGTTGCTGCGCGGCCGTCGCACCCAGGCAAAAGTCTATGCTCGCCCGGAATTTGAAGAAACTGCAGAATCGTTTTTCGTCAATCCGGATTACAAAACGGCACTTGCCAAGCTGGGCTTAACTTCCCTCGATGCCGTCTTTTCTTTCAACGATGCTGAGAGTCTGACCAAGAGCAATCTTGCCCCCTTCCGCACCCGCCTGCAATTTGAAATAGACTCGCTCGAATCATCAGCACCAACCACAGTCTTTCTAAAACGCTACGACTCCCCGCCGATCTTGGTCCAGCTCAAGAACTGGCTTGCCCATCACAGCAGAAGAAGCTGTGCCTCCTGCGAGCTCGAACCGACGAACGAGCTGCCCGCAGTGGGCGTAAATACTGCAAAAGTTGTTTCTTACGGCGAGCAATGGGGGCTCTTCTTAGAGAAAAAGAGCTTCATCATCACTGAAAAAATACCCGACGCCGAGGCCCTGGAGAGAAAACTGCCCGACTGTTTCGGCGCCCCGCCCACACCGGAAAACTTGAAGCTGCGAAGGAATTTCATCGCGCAATTGGCCAAATTTATAAAAAAATTCCACGACACGAATTACCGCCATCGAGACCTTTACTTCTCGCACATATTCTACAGCAACAGCGGCGATTTCTATCTCATAGACCTCGCACGGGCCTTCAAGCCCCTCATCCTGCACACCCGATTCCTCATAAAGGATATCGCGCAACTCCACTATTCAGCTCCAGCCGCGTATTTCTCAAATACCGACCGCCTTCGCTTCTACCTCGCCTACACGGCGCAAAGCAAGCTCAGAAGCCAAGACAAAGCCTTCATTCGAAAAGTGGTCACCAGAGCAAAACGGATGGCAAGCCACGACAGAAAACACGGCAGGACCGTCCCATTTGCACGCCGGCCAAATTAGAGTTATAATCCTCACGATGAGCCTAAAAGTCGCAATCGTAATAGAACGTGCGGACACCACCCTCGGCGGAGCGGAACGCTCGGTCTTCGAGCTGGCAGCCGCATTAACCGCACGCGGACTCTGCGCTGACATACTTGCCGCAAAGGGTCGAACCAATAACAAGAACGTTCACATCCTCTGCGGCGACGACCCCGGCAAGCGGGCATCCTACTCTGCCTTTGAAAGAGCGCTGAGAAAACACTTTTTAGAAAATCACTACGACATAATCCACAGCGTCTGGCCCTTTGGCTTTGCCGACGTCTATCAGCCACGCGGGGGAACATACGCCGAGTCCATCTTGCGCAACGCCGCCAGTTATCAAAACATATTCATCGAACGCTATAAGATGCTCACGACTTTCGGCAACCTCCGACGAAACACACTTCTGCGGGCCGAGCGCAGGCTCTGCCAATACCCGGACGGCCCGGTCATCGCAGCACTTTCACGGTACGTCGTCGAGCAATTAAGGCGCCACTACGGCACGGCCTCACAACAAATTGTAGTCATCCCCAACGGCGTGAAAACCGATGGACGAATCAGCTCACAAGAAGCCGACCAGCTCCGCACCCGGATACTCACTCAATTGCGCCTCAAGGAAGCCGACAACCCCGTCCTGTTCCTGTTCGTTGCAAATAATTTCAGATTAAAGGGATTGGCCGCCCTGATCAAGGCGATGAGCAATGCAGCACGCCGGGCGGGCGAGCGCAAAGCCTATCTGATAGTGGCAGGACACGACAAACCACACAGATACCGCCGGCTCGCAAAAAAGCTCAATTGCCTCGACAGAACCGTTTTCTTAGGTCCGCTAAGGCACGTTCAGAACGCCCTGTCGGTAATCGACGTCGCCGTCCTGCCCACCTTCTACGACCCATCCAGCAGGTACATACTCGAGGCGCTCGCAGCCGGCAAGCCGGTCATAACCACCAAATTCAACGGCGCCGTTGATCTGTTCGACGACTATCGTCACGGCAGAATAATCGATACGCCCGAAGACATCCCGGCCCTAACACAAGCCATACTCGATTTCACAGATACAAACAACATCGAAGAGGCGTCGCGGGCCATAGCCAAAGATAATCTCAAAGAAGAAATCTCCATCGGCAGAGTCGCCGACCAGCTAATCGCTCTCTATGATTCCATCTTGCAAAGGAAGCCCCGGAAATGACGTACACGACTTTCGCACTCGCTATCATAGCGGCGTATTTGCTCGGCTCGATACCTTTCGGACTGCTGATCGCCAGAGCACACGGAAAGGATTTGCGCTCGATCGGCTCAGGTAATATCGGCGCGACTAATGTCTCACGCGCCCTGGGCAGAAAGTGGGCCTACGTTTGCTTTGGCCTCGATGTCCTCAAGGGACTGATTCCAACCCTCGCAATAATGTTTCTCGCCGAACCACAGGGCGTCCTTATGCTCTGGCTGTGGCTCGCCGTCGGCTGCGCCGCCGTCGCCGGCCACATCTTTCCGCTGTACATAAGATTCAAAGGCGGCAAAGGAGTCGCAACCAGTTTCGGCGTGGCGCTCGGCATCTGGCCCTACTACACTATCTGCGCCTCGTTCGCAATCGCAATATGGATCGTCGTTGTCCTTGTTTGGCGGTACGTCTCCCTGGCCTCAATTGTCGCTTCGCTCGCTTTTCCCATTGCGTTGACCTCGGCGATAGCCCTAACCGCAAACTGGCATTTTGCTCAACTTTGGCCACTGCTCGTCGTGGCCGCCGCAATACCTCTGATGGTCACAGTCCGACACCGTCAGAATATAAAGAGGCTCATCGCAGGCACAGAAAGCAAAATCCGACAAGATGGGACGAAGAAAAACTGAAATCCGCCTCCGCGCCCCTACGGTCCCTCGTACTCTCTCGCACACTGATCGATGTGTGTCATTGCGAGGCCCCCTGGGGGCCGTGGCAATCTCAAACACTCGAAAATCGAGATTG
>JAGMDR010000031.1 GCA_023128595.1 Planctomycetota bacterium
CCGTTCTATTCTCGCAGCGCGGTCTTTACTATGCCCGAGTTCCTCGAAAGACGCTATTCACCCGCCGCAAGATGGTTCCTGTCTCTGGTCAGCCTCGTCGCATACATATTCACCAAGGTCTCCGTCGCACTGTTCGCCGGAGGAATCGTCTTCAAGACCCTCTTCCAGCAGGACCTCCTGCCCTGGATGAGCAACTTCTGGCTCGGTGCGATTCTTGTCGTGGTCTTTACCGGTATATACACGGTCCTCGGCGGCCTCAAGGCCGTCGTCTATACCGACGCCATGCAAACCGTCGTCCTTATCGCCGGCTCGGCCGTGGTCACTATCATCGGCCTGCAAAAGCTCGGCGGTTGGGGCCAATTGAAAGAAGTCTGCGGCAGCGAAATGTTCAACCTCTGGAAACCCATTGATGACCCAAACTTCCCCTGGTTCGGTATGCTCTTTGCAGCACCAATCGTCGGAATGTGGTATTGGTGCACCGACCAGTATATCGTCCAGAGAACACTCGCCGCCCCCGACGAAAAGACCGCCCGACGAGGTACGATCTTCGCAAGCTATTTGAAACTCACTCCCGTCTTGTTGTTCATCGTACCGGGAATGATCGCCTACGCCCTGGCAAAGACCGGCAAGCTGGATAACGTAATTCTCGAGCCGGGTGAGTCCAATCAGGCGTTTCCGTTGATGGTAAGAGAGCTGCTGCCTATGGGCCTTCGCGGCCTTGTAGTCGGCGGTCTGCTCGCTGCCCTGATGAGCTCGCTCTCATCGGTCTTCAACTCCTGTTCCACGTTGTTCACGATTGACATCTATAAAAAACTCAAGCCCGATTCCTCGGAATCGACGCTGGTCTGGGTTGGCCGAACCGCGACTGCTGCGATGGTCGTCCTCGGACTGCTTTGGATACCTTTTATGAAATACGTCTCAGGCTCCCTGTATGTCTATCTGCAGAGCGTCCAGGCATATATCGCCCCGCCCATCTTCGCTGTCTTCTTTCTCGGCGTGTTCATCAAACGTGTTAACGCGGCCGGATGTATGGCCGGTCTCGTCGGTGGTTCCATTATCGGTATGGCACGTCTGGCAGCAGAGGTCGCCAAAAGCCACCTCGAAGGTACTTTCCTGCACGGCTTTGCAAACGTCAATTTCCTGTATTTCTGCCTGATCCTCTTTGCTGTCTGCACGGTATTGATCGTGGTGGTCAGCCTGCTGACAAAAAAACCCTCCCCAGAGCAAATCGAGGGCCTAACCTATGCCACAACCGCCGCCAAAGACAAAGAAAAGTCGAGGGCCAGTTGGAACAAATGGGATGTTATCAATTCGGTAATCGTCCTTCTCCTCATTCTGACGGCTTATATCTACTTCAGAGGTTTTTGAACATAGGATAGACTAATATGGCTTATACAATTGGCTTGGATTACGGCACGAATTCAGTTCGATGCGTGATAGTCGATGTTGCCGACGGCAACGAGGTGGGCACAGCGGTCTATGAATACGAGACAGGCGACGCCGGCATAATTCTCGACCCCGACGACCACAACCTCGCAAGACAGAACCCCGCCGACTACATAAAGGGCATCGAAGCCACCGTCAAAGAAGCAGTAGCCGAAGCCAAGAAGGCCAACAAAAACTTTGACACGAGTGGCATCATAGGCATCGGCATCGACACAACAGGCTCGACTCCGATCCCAGTCGATAACAACGGCACACCCTTGAGCATGCTGGGCCAGTTCAAGGATAATCCGAACGCCCACGCCTGGCTCTGGAAAGACCACACCGGCCACGCCGAGGCCGCCGAGATTACCCAACTGGCCGAGAAAGAACACCCCGAATACCTCGCAAAGTGCGGCAGCACCTATTCGTCCGAATGGTTCTTCAGCAAGATACTCCACTGCCTCCGGACCGACCCCAAGGTCTTCGACGCCGCCTACACCTGGGTCGAATGCTGCGATTATGTCCCGGCCGTCCTCACCGGCACCGAAAAGCCGGATCAAATCAAGGCAAGCCGCTGTGCCGCAGGCCACAAAGCTATGTTCAACGACCAATGGGGTGGCCTGCCCGCCAAGGACTTCCTCGCAAACTTCGACCCGAAACTCGGCGAGCTCCGTGACCGGCTCTACGAAAAAACCTACACCGTCGAAACCAAAGCAGGCGATCTCACCGACGAATGGGCGCAAAAGCTCGGCCTGACCCCCGGCATCCCCGTTGCGGTCGGCGCCTTTGATGCCCATCTCGGCGCCGTCGGCTCCGGAATCGCCCCCGGAAAGCTCGTAAAAATAATCGGCACCAGCACGTGCGACATGCTCGTCGCCGATTCAACGCAGAAACTGGCCGATGTCCCCGGAATATGCGGCATAGTCGATGGCTCCATCCTGCCCGGCTTCTTCGGCCTCGAAGCGGGCCAATCCGCAGTCGGCGACATCTTCAACTGGTTCGTAAACTACATCGCCCCGGGCGGAGAATCGGCCGGCTCACACGAGGCCCTCACCGAAAAGGCCGCGAAGTTAAAGCCAGGCCAGTCTGGCCTGCTCGCACTCGATTGGAACAACGGCAACAGGACCATACTCATCGACCAGAGACTAACAGGCCTGCTGCTCGGCCAGACACTCCACACAAAGCCCGATGAGATATACCGCGCACTGATCGAGGCAACCGCCTTCGGCGCACTCACAATCATCAACAGATTCGAAGAATACGGCGTCGAGGTCGCAGAAGTAATAAATTGCGGCGGAATCGCCGAGAAAAACCCGCTGCTAATGCAGATTTACGCCGATGTCACGGCAAAAGAAATGAAGATATCACGCTCCGCTCAAAGCTGCGCCCTCGGCGCATCAATCGCCGGTGCCGTCGTCGCAGGCAGCCAGGCCGGCGGCTACGACAACTTCGCCGACGCCCAGGCCGCGATGTGCCGTATAAAGGACATAACTTATAAACCTATCCCTGAAAACAACAAAGTCTATCAGCAGTTGTACGCCCTTTATAAACAGCTCCACGATGCCTTCGGCCTACAAGATTCGTCCGCCAAATTGGGAGAGCTGATGAAGGACCTCCTGACCATCAAAGACACCGTCAATACCTGAAAGACCTAATACTTTGTTAAATTTGATTTGAGGAGTTGTCATTGCGAGCGAAGAAATCTATTTAGCCTGCGGTTTTACCGCAGGTTCGACTTACAAAATCCCGCTTGACAGACTACTATTATGCACGACGAACTAAGAAAAGCCGTTTGTGACGCGAACATCCAACTGCCCAAGCATAACCTCGTCATCTATAGCTGGGGCAATGTAAGCGGAATAGACCGCTCGGCAGGCGTCGTGGCCATCAAGCCCAGCGGCGTCGCATACCATGACCTCACACCTGACAAAATCGTATTGCTCGACCTGGATGGAAATGTTATCGAAGGACATTTCAAACCTTCCTCGGATACGCCGACCCATCTGGAGCTTTACAGAAACTTCGAGGCCGTCGGCGGGATATGCCACACTCATTCACCCGCCGCAACTGCCTGGGCGCAGGCCTGCCGGGAAATCCCCTGCTTCGGCACCACCCACGCCGACTACTTCTACGGCCCCATACCTCTCACCGAGATAATGACCGAAGATACGATACAAAACGAGTACGAGCTGAACACCGGCAGGGCCATTGTCAAGCGATTCGCCGGTATGGACCCGATGCAAACCCCCGCAGTGCTCATGGCCAACCACGGCCCTTTCACCTGGGGCAAAACACCCGCCGACGCCCTTGAATCTATGGTCGTCCTTGAGCAAACAGCAGCGATGGCTCATGATACCCTCACGATAAACCCGAAGCAGGACCAAATCAGCAAGGCCCTGCTCGATAAGCACTATCTGCGCAAACACGGAAAAAACGCCTATTACGGCCAGCAAGGCCCAAACGAACAGTAGTCACCGCCGTTTCTAAAAAACCAGCCGAACATGCCGACCATACCGTCATTCCGACCGAAGGCACGACAAAGTCGTGCCGAAGCGGAGGTCGAAGTCGCAGACCCGCATAAGGCGGGATCCGCCGTAGGCGGGAATCTATTAAAAAAGTGGATCAACTACATAAAAGTTGGTGGTCTGATCGAGAACAATACCCTTAACTCTTTTGGATTTAACGCTTTAAGGCAACAGCATGATCAGCTACGATACAATGGCCATCAGGGAGGATAGGGCTCGCTCCGGAAGCGACCCGAGCGCCCTGATGGTGGCATACAGCATGGGGCGGTATCTGTTGGTACCGCCCTTTTACGGGCTTATGCTGGTGCCGGAAAGCGATAAATCCATGCAACATAATGCCTTAACCTACCAACTTTTTTGCAGTTGAACCTGAAAGGAAAATAGCCACGAAGACACCAAGGCCCAAAGAAAACAACGGATACTTGAGAATTAGCGCTTCGTGTCTTCGTGACTTTGTGGCAGAAATTGAAAATAAAAACAGTGTTAATCCGTGCAAATCCGTGTCTAATAATGAACAGTGTCAGCTTGTGCCCACGCTTGCGGGTATCCGTGTCAAAGGAAAAGCACGGCCACTTTGAGTTGCTTTGCAGTCCGCCGTAAATAGGAGAATACCAAAATGAAAAAGACCACATTCGCAGTAATCATCGGAAATCGGGCCTTCTTCCCGGATGCGCTGGCGAAACAGGGACGAAAAGACATACTCGACGTCCTCAAGAAAAACGGCTTCAACTCGGTCGCCCTTTCAATGGGAGCCACAAAATACGGCGCCGTCGAAACGTACGCCGACGCCAAAAAGTGCGCCGAGCTTTTCGCGCAGAACAGCCAAAAAATCAACGGCATAATCGTCACCCTACCCAATTTCGGCGACGAAAAAGGCGTCGCGGAGACAATCAAGCGCTCCGGCCTCGCCGTGCCGATCCTTATACACGCCGAGCCCGACACCCAGGCCGGAATGACTGCAGCCAACCGCCGCGACTCATTCTGCGGCAAAATAAGCGTCTGCAACAATCTAAGACAGGCCGCCATCCCCTACACACTGACTGAATCACACACGGTCAAAGTTACATCCGGCCAATTCAAACAGGACCTGGACGAATTCGCTTCGATCTGCCAAATCGTCAAAGGCCTGAAAAACGCCCGCTTCGGCGCCATCGGCGCCCGCACAGGTGCATTCAATACCGTCCGCTACAGCGAAAAAATCCTCGAGCTCTCCGGCATCTCTGTCGAGACGATAGACCTGTCCGAAATCCTCGGAATGGTCGCCCGCCTTGCCGATAGCGACAGAAGCGTCAAAACAAAACTAAACGCCATCAAGAAATATGTCGCGACCAAATCAGTCCCCGCTGACTGTCTGCTGAAGATGGCCAAATTCGGCTATGTAATAGACCGATGGGTCAGAGAAAACGAGCTTAACGGCACCGCCATCCAGTGCTGGACGAGCCTCGAAGAATTCTTCGGAATAGTCCCCTGCGCCCTTATGAGCATGATGAGCGAGTCGCTCCTGCCCAGCGCCTGCGAAGTCGATATCACCGGACTGCTCGCAATGTATATTCTGCAACTCGCTTCAGCCAAGCCCAGCGCACTTCTGGACTGGAACAACAACTACGCCTCCGATCCGGATAAATGCGTCCTCTTCCACTGCTCCAACCTGCCCAAGTCCTTCTTCAAGAGCCCCAAGATGGACTATCAGGAGATCATCGCCGGCGCAGTCGGAAAAGACAACACCTACGGAACCGTAGTCGGAAGGATAGCTCCCGCCGAGGCCACCTTCTTGAGAACCACTACCGACGACGCCTCCGGCGTTATCAGCGCCTACGTTGGCCAGGGCCAATTCACAAACGACAAGCTCGATACCTTCGGCGGCTACGGCGTAATGAAAATCCCAAACCTCCAGGAACTTATGCAGTACATCTGCAAAATGGGCTTCGAGCACCACGTCGCCGTCAACTTATCGCAAAAAGCAGACGCAATCACTGAAGCCCTCGGAAACTACATGGCCTGGGACATCTACAGACACGAATAGAATTCCGACCTTTTTCACGCTATCCGCCTGGGCCCCATAGCATTAGCTGCGCTCGGAGCCCTGCTTGCCTTTTCTGTTGATGGGTGTTCTCTTTTTGTCTATAATATGGCTGAAATGTAGACCGTTGAGCATAAAAGATAGCTGCTTCTGCAAAGTTCACGGTGGCGCCCGATGACCGAGGAAAAATGTAACATTCTATATACGATAGGCCACTCCAATCACAAGATAGATGATTTCATACATCTACTGAGACAGCATGGAGTTACTTGCGTTGGGGACGTCCGTTCGACTCCTTACAGCCGCTACTGTCCTCAGTTCAACCAAGAATCTCTCGTTCTTGCCCTCCAAACCGCTGATATTGAGTACATGTATTTGGGAGGCCGGCTCGGCGCCCGCCCGAGTAACGCTCACTGCCACAACGGAAATCATCTGAATCTCGAATCTGTAGCCCAAACGGAAGAATTCAAATCGGGGCTTGGCCGTTTGATTGAAGCTGCCTCACAATACCGCCTCGCCCTGATGTGCGCGGAGAAAGAACCCCTCGAATGCCACAGGTGCATCCTAATATGCAGGCATCTCAAAGGCTGCAATCTTTGCATCAAGCACATCTTGGCAGATGGCAGTCTCGAAGATCACGAAGACAGCGAACGCAGACTGATCAAGATGCTCAAAATTGAGCCGACTCTTTTTGAACCCACCAAAACGGACGCTGATTTCATTCAGCAGGCCTATGACCGCCAGGCCCGCAAGATCTCTCACGACTTAGAATCAGAAGCCTCGACAACAACACCTGATACGGTAAAACACTAAACCAAAAATGAAAACCACAATATTCACCATCGGCTTTGCCAGGAAAACCGCACCCGAGTTCTTCGCAGTATTGAAACAAGCCGGCGTAAGGACTGTGATTGACGTCCGTCTAAATAACGTATCCCAGTTGGCCGGTTTCACAAAAAAACAAGACCTTGAGTATTTCTTGCATGAGATTGCAGGTATAGGGTACACCCACAGACCGGATTTCGCGCCAACGAAAGACATCCGCGACGCTTACAGGAAGAAAGACATTGATTGGAGCCGGTACGAGAGGCGATTTCGTCAATTGCTCGTTGAACGCCGGATTGCGGATGTTATTACGCAACAACTCGCGCACAAAGCTTGCTTCTTGTGCAGCGAGCCCACACCCGACAAGTGCCATCGAAGACTCGTGGCCGAATACCTCCGTGAGCACTGGGAGAATGTGGAGATAATTCATTTGTGAGGGGAGAATATGGCGAGGATTATATGTCTGGCAAATTCCTACAAGCACGGCGGACGTTGCATCGCAGGTATCGACACCGAAACCGGTAACTGGATACGGCCTGTTCCAGACACCAAAGACCGAGCAATCACTCCGACAATGATGGTGATTGACGGAAAACAACCGCAAATCCTCGATGTGATAGAAATTCCGCTTGAGGACTCCGGCCCCGATGAGGGATGTCAACCAGAGAATAGACTGTTGAAGCCGGGGGCGTGGAACAAGATTGGCCGGATTACTCCGCAAGGCCTGCTAAAATATTGCGAAGATGACAGCGTGATTCTTCACACATATAAAGAGTATGTCTTGCCAGGTCTCTTCGCCGAAGCTCCCAGGAGCAATTGGAAATCCCTCCAGCTCGTCCACAACACCAACGTAAAATTCGTACCCCATGGATCCGGCCCAAATAGGTGGCGTACTTACTTTCGCGACGGACGAGGCCGCCTCCTCGACCTGAAACTGACCGACCCAGTCATTTCAAACAGACTAAGCAATAACGAGAAGATCAGTTGTAATTGCATCTTGACGCTCAGCCTGGCTGCGCCGTGGAGTCCGGATGGAGCTCAACCTAAACGATGCTACAAACTGGTCGCAGGTGTGGTTGAACTCTAACCCTGGGAAACCCTCCTCCCAAGACGCACTGGATGACCATATCGCCAGCTCGGCTCGCATGCCAAACCGCCGGGCGGCACGCTGCCGGGTGGCACGCTCAAACTTCGTTTGGGCGTGCTTCTACCGCTCGCTGAAAACCGCACGCGTCACACACAATTCGCCGGCCCTGGCCGCCTATCTGCCGGAGCCACATCCTGCCAAAATGGCACGTGCACGAAGGCACGCAAAAGACCCAACTACTTGTCACCACTTAACTTACAGTTTTGCCCGCCTTCCGGCACGCTGTTTGCACTAATTCATCTCTGAGTATATCCATAGCTTGGATTTCGTCTGTACGAAACGAAGGATTAGACAATGAAATTCGACAAATTCACATTGAAGGCCCAGGAGGCATTGGCGACCGCCCAGCAGATTGTGATGGCCAGATCGCATACGGTCCTCTCCCCTCTGCACCTGTTAAGCGCGCTGTGCAGCGACGAGACCGGCATCGCCGTTATGACCTTAAAGAAGATCGGCGCCAATATCTCAAGAATCAACGAGATGACCGAAAGCGAGCTAAATCGCCTGCCCCAGGGCACCACCTCCGCCGGCAACCAGCTTATGCCCGACCCGGCCCTTAGCCAAATCGTCCTCGATGCCCAGAACCGAGCTGACAAAATGGGCGACGACTACCTCAGCGTCGAGCACCTTTTGATCTCCTTGTCCTCAATACAAAGCGACGCCAAAGAAGTCCTGAGCCTCAACTCCGTAACCGGCGAGCAGATCGAAAACGCCCTGAAAGAGATTCGCGGCGGCGAAAAGGTCACAGACGAAAACCCCGAAGCCAAGTATAAGGTCCTCGAACGCTACGGCATCGACCTGCTCGATATGGCGCAAAAGGGAAAGCTCGACCCCGTCATCGGCAGAGACGAAGAGATTCGCCGGTGCATGCAGGTCCTCAACCGACGAACAAAAAATAATCCCGTAATGATCGGCGAGCCGGGCGTCGGCAAAACCGCAATCGTCGAAGGCCTCGCCCAGCGCATAATCGCCGGCGATGTCCCCACAGGCCTGGCCAACAAAAGAATCATCGCTCTGGATATGGGCGCACTGATAGCCGGAACAAAATTCAGAGGCGAATTTGAGGACCGGCTAAAGGCCGTGCTAAAGGAAGTCATCGCCGCAGAAGGGCAGATAATACTCTTCATCGATGAACTGCACACCGTCGTCGGCGCAGGCAGGGCCGAAGGCGCCGTCGATGCAGGCAACTTGTTAAAGCCCTCACTTGCACGCGGAGAGCTGCGATGCATCGGCGCAACCACGATTGACGACTATCGAAAGTACGTCGAAAAAGACGCTGCCCTCGAACGCCGCTTTCAGCCGATCCTGATCGACCCGCCCACCCTCGAAGAAACCATCACCATCCTCCGTGGCCTAAAAGCCCGCTACGACACCCACCACGGCGTCCGAATAACCGATTCGGCCCTTGTCGCAGCCGCTACCCTCTCCAATCGCTACATAACCGACCGCTGGCTGCCGGATAAGGCAATAGATTTGATCGATGAGGCCGCCTCAAAACTGCGAATCGAAAATGATTCACTCCCCGCCGAGCTCGACACCATTCGCAGAAGAATCGTCCAGCTCCAGATCGAACGCGAGGCACTAAAAAAGGAAACCGACGAAGCAAGCAAAGAACGACTGAAGAACGCTGAAAAGCAGTTGGCCGATCTGCAGGAGCAGGACAAGGAGCTCTCCACACGCTGGGAAAGCGAAAGAGGCGACATCGACCAGATAAAACAGATCAAGCAAGAGCTCGAAGAGGCCCATACCCGCTTCGAGGACGCCCAGCGCAAAGGCGAGCTGGAGACCGCCGCCCGTCTTAAATACGAAACAATCGCAAACCTCAACAAAGTGCTTGAAGAAAAAGAGGCCGCTCTTGCCGAATCCGGCAACGGCAAGATTATCCGCAACGAAGTCACCGAAGAGCACATCGCCCAGGTGGTCGCCAAATGGACCCACATACCGGTCGCCAGATTACTCAGCGGCGAGCGCGAACGCCTGATGGAGATGGAAGAGCGCATCCGCCGGCGCGTCGTCGGTCAGGATGAAGCCGTTGCGGCGCTTTGCAACGCAGTTCGCAGAAGCCGCTCGGGGCTCGGCGACCCGAATCAGCCGATAGGAACATTCCTCTTCCTCGGCCCGACAGGCGTCGGCAAAACCGAGCTCTCCAAGGCCCTGGCCGACTTCCTCTTCAACGACCCCCATGCTATGGTCCGCGTCGATATGAGCGAGTTTATGGAGCAGCATTCGGTGGCCCGGCTCATCGGCGCCCCGCCCGGCTACGTCGGCTACGAAGAAGGTGGCCGACTCACCGAAGCCGTCCGCCGCAAGCCATACTCCGTAATCCTCCTCGACGAAATCGAAAAGGCACACCCCGACGTCTTCAACTGCCTGCTGCAGGTCTTCGACGACGGCCGGCTGACCGATGGAAAAGGCCGGACCGTCGATTTCAAAAACACCGTCATCATTATGACCAGCAACATCGCAAGCCAGCAGATCCAAAAGCTCACCGAGGAATCCGGAGCCGACTGGGAAATCGAGGCACACGTCAAGGACGTGCTCAAGCAGGTCTTCAAGCCCGAATTCCTCAATCGCATCGACGAGATAATCGTCTTCCACATGCTAACCAAAGACCACCTCAACAAGATCGTCGATATCCAGCTCGGCTACCTCGCCGACCGCCTCAGGACCCGAAAGATCGAGCTTCAATTCTCCGACAGCGCCCGCACCCAGATTATAGACGAAGGCTACGACCCCGCCTTCGGCGCAAGACCACTAAAGCGAACGATCCAGCAGCGACTCGAAAACCGCCTCGCCACCGAACTGCTCGCAGGAAAATTCACAGACGGAGACAAAATAAAAATCGACGCCAACGCACACAAATTCACCTTCGAAAAAGTGTAACCGACCATTGTCATTGCACCGAACAAAGTAACCTGGCGATCCCAATATTTAGCCCCGCGCTTCACGCGGCACGTGTTTACCGGGTCCAATTTGACCGTGGCACGGCC
>JAGMDR010000310.1 GCA_023128595.1 Planctomycetota bacterium
TCTAAGTAGCGTTGTAGTATTAGAGCACTTTTTTTGGGAGTTGTCACGATGGTCGGTATTTCAGAGATTTGTCGTCGGGCTGAAAGCGGCCCTGTCATGAGCGCGGAGACTTTCGATCTGGATGTTGTCTTCGCCAATGCAAAGAGACTATGCGAGAAGTATAAAATTGTGTATGACCCGATTAATCCCGTCCCGTCTGATGACGATCTGGCTGACCGAACCTTTCAAGCTGCCGTTGATTTTGTTGTAGAGGCGGGTGTGTACTGCCCAAACACAGGGAGTGTGATAAGATTTGCTCGGGATGAAGTATCCGAAGCGGTGGCCGCATCTCGCGGCCGCTGCATAATGGGCCAGGGTAAAGACCAGTATGAATGGACCCCGCGTTTGCCTGACAGCGACACCCGGCCGTGGTATCACGTGGGCACCGGCATTGTCAACACTGACGAACGAATCGCGTTCAATCTCGTAAAATCATACGCCGCGATAAAGCAGGCGAATTCCGTCAGCGTGCCGGCGTTGGAGAAGATCGACGGCTGCCCGGTATCCTCCGGCACTCCTTCGGAGATTTTGGGGGCCGTTCGCAGTATAAAGATTGCCCGGGATGCTCTGCGTCATGCCGGCCGACCGGGCCTGGCCATCGGAAATTGCATCTCCGCTGCCGGGACAGCACTGGCCACGATTGCCGCCAGCAGTCCGCAATTTGGGCTTCGTGCTTCTGACGGCTGGTTGGTGGGAGCACTGGCTGAGATGAAGTTCAACATGGGCGCCCTGAACAAGGCAGCATATCTGTTGAGCTGGGGCGCGAATATCGGTAATGAATCCGGACCGTTGGTCGGCGGGTATGGCGGAGGACCTGCCGGAGTGGCTGTGCTCAACGTGGCTTACAGATTGATTGGAATTCTCGTGCTTGGGTGCGACTATCATCTTACTTTTCCCATTCATATTACCAAATCCTGCAGCACGGCACGTGAGGTGCTGTGGTGCGTGGCAGTAAGCTCTCAGGCTATTAGCCGGAACACAAGGGAGCTGGTTTGGTCACTTGGCTATGTGGCTGCCGGACCGATGACAAAACAGTTTTTCTATGAGACCGCCGCATATCTTGCTGCCGCCATACCTTCCGGGGTCTCTGCTCAGACAACGCATCCGGCAAGGGCTGTGATGAATGATTATGTCACCCCAATGGAGATGTTAGGTTCGGTAGAGCTCAACGATGCCTGCGTTGGGATGACCCGTACCCAGGGTAATGAGCTGGCCAAAGAGCTGCTTGAGAAATATGAGGACAAGTTGGATGATGCGCCCGCCGGCAAAAAATACCAGGATTGTTACGATATAGAGACGGGTTTGCCCTGTCAGGAATACGTAGACCTCTATGGCCAAGTTAAGGAGGAGCTACAAGTGATGGGATTCGGCATGAAACACTAAGTAAGCGCAAACGGCCCATAAGCATAAGACAACAAACGGTGAAACAATGGTTCAATTACTGGAAATATACCAACGGGCCCAACAGGGCCGGACGGTCTTGGGAGAGTCTTTTGACCTGGACTGCCTGTATGCGAGCTTGGCGCGCCTGACAAAAAAATACGATATCAAATATGATCCGGATAACCCCGTCCCTGGTGATGATGCGCTGGCTGACAGAGTATTTGAAGCCGCAGTTGAGTTCTTCGTCGAGTGCGGAGTCTATGTTCAGAACACCAGGACCGTGGTTCATTTTCCGCGTCAAGAGGTTTTGGACGCAGTAGCTAATTATAACGGAGACTGCCGCTTCGGCGAGGGAAAGGAGGCACGAATCTTCCGTTCGCGCAAGCCCGACAGCGGCACCAGGCCCTGGTGTCATGTCGGGTCCGGCATAGTGGCATCGACCGAGGAGATCGCCTCAAAGATCGTTCAGGGCAATGCTTCCATTAAGGCCGCCGACTCGATGAGCGTCAACGCTTTGGATAAGATTGATGGTTATGCTATCAACGCGGGCCAGCCAACCGAGATTATCGGGGCCATCAGGTCGATAAAGATTGCGCGGGAGGCGTGCCGAGCGGCGGGTCGGCCGGGTCTGCCCATTATCAACGGCATTGCAACCGCCGGCAGCGCTACCGCTACCGTGGCCGCGGCCAGTCCGGAGTTTGGCTTGCGCGCGAGCGACGGCATTATTGTCGGTTCCCTTGCCGAATTCAAGACCAATTGGGAAATGATGGCGAAGGTGGCTTACTGTCTGGGTGCCGGATTCAATATCGTCCTGGCCAGCGCACCGATGCTCGGCGGCTACGGCGGCGGGCCGGAAGGTACTGCCGTCTTGAACGCGGCTTACGTGCTCTTCGGGATTCTTGTTTACCAGTGCAATTACTATCTCTCGCTGCCGCTGCACATCAACCTGAGCTGTTCGACGACGCGCGACGTCATCTGGGCCACGGCAGTTAGCGCCCAGGCCATAGCTCGAAATACGAATGTGCCTACCCTTACTCTGGCCTATGCTGCGGGCGGCCCTATGACGGAATCTTTCTACTATGAAAGCGCCGCTTTCATTGCCGCCTCGATTGCCTCAGGTGTCTCCACACAGACCCCACATCCGGCCAAGGCGGTCTTGGCCGACTATGTTACTCCTCTCGAAATGAAAACTACTACCGAAATAGCGCTGGTCTGTGCGGGAATGACTCGCAAAGAGGCCAATCAGGTTGTTAATGCTTTGCTGCCGAAGTATGAACAAGGTCTCGCCACAGCGTCTGTGGGAAGAAGCTACACTGAGTGCTTCGACCTGGAAACCGGTAATCCCAAAGACAAGTATCTAAGCTTTGTTGAAAGGATTAAGAAAGAGCTGTCAAACGCAGGGATACCTTTATCGTAGAATCTTGTATTGAGAGATGAACCGTTGTATATTCGCGCGATTATTTACTTAATCGTAAACAACGTGAGCATATTTGTGCAGAAACGCGTGCTTGGCAAATTGTGAAAGGAGCGCTTTATGGATTTTGTGTATCGCAGAAGCTATAGGGGTCCGGTCAAACTTGTTATTTTTGACTGGGCGGGAACGACGTTGGATTACGGCTGCTACGCACCGGCGGTTGTGTTCATCGAGGTTTTCAAACGTCGCCGAGTGGAGATCACGATGGAGCAGGCCCGGCGGCCTATGGGTTTGAAGAAGCTGGACCATGTCCGGGCAATTTCCCAACAGGATGAGGTTGCCCAACTTTGGAAACAGGTGCACGGCAAGGATTGCACCGAAGCCGATGTGCAGGATATGTTTGAGAAAGACTTCGTCCCGTTGCAGATTGCCTGTATTGCCGATTATAGCGAGCTGATTCCCGGAACCATTGAGGCGGTTAATGAGCTGAGGGGCCGGGGGATGAAGATAGGTTCGAGCACGGGCTATTTCACAGAAGCTATGGAGATCAATTTCCGCGAGGCGAAGAAGCAGGGTTACGAGCCGGACGTCAATGCCTGTGCCAGCGACGTTCCGGCGGGCCGGCCCGAGCCCTGGATGGTTATGAGCAATATGCAGCAAGCACGCGTCTTTCCTCCGGAAGCGGTTGTCAAGGTTGACGATACCAAACCGGGTATTGCAGAAGGGCTAAATGCCGGGACGTGGACCATCGGCCTGGCCAAAACAGGCAACGAGGTGGGACTGAATGAGCAGGAGCTGGCGGCCCTGCCCGCCGAGGAAGTCCGGCGCAAAATAGCCCGAGCTACAGATGGCCTGGCCAAAGCGGGTGCTCATTATGTCGCCGAATCCATTTCAGATGTGCCTGCTATTATCACCGAGATTGAGCGGAGACTCAAGATGGGTGACCGACCGTGAGTTTTGCGATTGCTTTCCTCCGCGCCGACAAGGGCATCCTTTGCAATCGGTGTTTACCCATCCGCAGAGAGTCCGGCCCTAATAGGCCGGGTATTTGCGTGTCCGAGTCCCGCCAATGAATGAATGGAGCATGTTGCTGTGTGTATTGGCACTTGGCGTCAATGAATACGGCAAGGATTTAGGGGCCGGCCAGTGTACGGGAGTGGATAATGGCTTTCAAGATTGTCAAGAATTATGTCGATGGCAAGTGGATCGAACCCGAGAACAACGGCTATCTGGATGTTGAAAACCCAAGTACGGGGCAGATCATTGGCAAAACGCCCCTGTCAACCGTCGCCCAAGTCAATCGCGCCGTCAATGCCGCCGCCGAGGCGTTCAAGGCGTGGGGCCGAACTCCTGTGGCCCGCCGGGTTCAGCCTCTGCACAAGCTGGACAGGTTGCTTCGCGAAAACCAAGAAAGAATCGCCCGGACTCTTGTTGCGGAAATGGGCAAGTCCCTTGCGGATGCGCGGGCTGAGATGAAGCGGATATTCGAGAACATTGAAGTTGCCTGTGGTATGCCCGTCTTGCAGCAGGGCGACAAGCTCATAGGTGCGTCTTACGGTATCGACGGAGAAGTGATTCGGCTGCCGATGGGTGTTTTTGCAATGATAGCGCCGTTCAATTTCCCAGCCATGGTTCCGTTCTGGTTCTTGCCTTACGCTATCGCCACAGGCAACACTTATGTGGTCAAGGTGTCGGAGCAGGTGCCTTTGACGATGCAGTTGATTACCGAATGTATCGACCAGACCGGTTTGCCCGGAGGCGTATTCAATCTTGTCAACGGCGATAGGGTCGTTGGCGAGGCCCTCGTTGAGAATCCTATCGTAAGAGGTGTTTCCCTGGTCGGTTCGACGCGAACCTGTAGAATCGTGTCCGAAAAATGTGCTCAAAACAACAAGCGCTGTCAAGCAATGGGGTCAGCCAAAAACCATCTTGTCGTGATGCCCGACGCCAAAGTTGACGAGGTTATTCGTAATATGGCCACATCGTGCTATGGCTGCGCAGGACAGCGGTGCATGGCTGCGTCGGCTATTGTAGCCGTGGGCGACCGGACATACAAAACCATTTGTGAGAGATTTATCGCTGCCTCAAAGGAGGTGATCGTGGGTAATCCCTTAGACCCTAAGTTGGCCGAGGAGCCAATGGTGATGGGGCCGGTAATCTCGGCAAACTCAAAAAACTTCATTCTGGGTATGATTGAGACAGGTCTCAAGGAAGGGGCCGCTTTGGCACTGGACGGTAGAGATATTGTTGTGCCGCGTTGTGAAAAAGGCCACTTCGTGGGACCGACCGTATTTACTGATGTTGAGCCGGGGATGGAAATTCATAAAACGGAGATTTTCGGCCCGGTGATCGTAATTCTAAAGGCTGACACTCTCGATGAGGCGATAAGAATTATCAATGATCACCAATACGGCAACGGCGCATCGATTTATACGCAGAACGGATGCTTCGCCCGTAAGTTCAAGCTCGAGACGAAATGCGGGATGATCGGCATAAATGTTGGCATTCCGGCACCTGTGGCGTATCTGCCTTTCGGGGGGATGGGGGCCTCGCTGTTTGCGGACATCAAAGCGCAAGGCAAGGCGATAATCAACTTCTTTACCCAAGACAAAATCGTTACCGAAAGGTATTGGCACGAGAACGGTTGACTTGCTCAAGTAGCTGCGAAGATTGTGATTTGTAAGAGCCATACAAGAATCTCTGCAAGAGACGCAAGTATGTCAGAAGAATGGTTCATCCGGTTAATGCGTAGGTGGCCTGACAAACCAGGCCCTCGGACTTGGCTGGAGAGAAAAATCGTTTGCCCAGAGGCTCAAATTTGGGGCACAG
>JAGMDR010000311.1 GCA_023128595.1 Planctomycetota bacterium
AAATTTGTGCCTCTGGGGCCCCGAACGATTTTTCTCGGTCATACGATACGCCAATCTCACCTATCCATTTCCCCGATGAGCCGGAAGAATTGCCTTTGATTTTCAGTGGCCTGTGCCTATACTAATGGTGCCGCTGCCGGCTAAGTCTGGAGAGTTGCCAATGACTGAGATATCACAATTCAGGTTCCCCGCCGACATTCGCTTTGGTGCAGGTGCGCGTTCGGTGCTTGCAGAATTCGCCCGGAAGTACAAGGTAATTCGACCGCTGCTGGTCACAGATTCGGGATTACCTCAAACCGAGGCGTTTCGCCTGATCGTCGAAGAAATGAATCGCCTCTGGCCCCAAGGGTATGTGCAGTTCACGGGTGTTCATCCCAACCCAACAGACCAGGACGTCGAAGATGCATGGGTCGCCTACTCGCAAGGCGGGTGTCATGGCGTAGTGGGACTGGGGGGCGGCAGCGCACTGGATGTGGCCAAGGCGATGCGGCTTAAGGTTGCCTTTCCTGACATGGCCTTGACGGAGATGCCGCTCGGCGAACTGCCGGAGCGCCTGGCGCCTTTTTGTGCCATTCCAACTACGGCGGGAACCGGCAGCGAAGTGGGCCAAAGCAGCGTTATCACCATCGCCGCCCTCAAACGCAAGGCCGTATTCGGAGCTGCGCCTATGATGGCGCAGTTGGTCGTGCTGGATCCGGAGCTGACGGTTGGGCTGCCCGCACATCTGACGGCGTGGACCGGAATGGATGCGATGACACACGCCATTGAGGCACTTGTATGCCCGGTCTTCCACCCGATGTGCGATGCTATCGCCCTCGAAGCGATCCGTCTGGTGGGGCTGTACTTACCGCGGGCTTATTCCGACGGGACAGATCTCGAATCGCGCGGAATGATGCAGGTAGCCGCCGCGATGGGGGCCGTCGCCTTTCAAAAAGACCTCGGAGCGGCACATTCTCTCTCACATCCATTGTCCAGCGAGTTTGGCATCCAGCATGGTCTGGCAAATGCCATTTGTCTTGTGCCCGTGATGAAATACAACCGTGAGGTCTCGGCGGCTCAATACGCCAGGGTCGCAAAGTGTTTTGAAATCAATACCTTCGGCATGACCGACCTTGAGGCGGCAGATAAGGCCATCGAGGCAGTTGCAGCGCTCAATGACCGTATCGGAATACCAAAATCACTGTCAGAGGTGGGCATAAAGCAGGATCAGCTTCCTATGCTGGCGGGAAAGGCCTTTGAGGACCCTTGTCACTCAGCGAATCCTCGGCCTTGCACGCAGCAGGATCTGCTCACGCTTTACGAAGAAGCCTACAAGCGGTAATCAACTGCGAGCTCTTCTTTGCACAATGGAGGTATGTTATGTCCAACGGCCTTAGAGGCACAATCCTTCGGGTTAATCTGACCACCGGTGAGATTGAAAAGCAACACTTCAACGAGGAGTTCTACCGCATGTATATGGGCGGAAGTGCTTTTGGGACGTACTTTCTGCTCAAGGAGACTGCCGGGGACCTGGACCCCTTGGCTGAACGAAACATAATAACCATAGCCCCGAGCGTTACTACCGGGGCGCCGGTAAGCGGTGTGAGCCGTTGCTGCGTGACCGCTTTGTCGCCGGCCACCGGTGCTATTGGCGACAGCCAGACCGGGGGAAATATCGGGCCGATGATCAAACGGGCCGGTTACGATGCCATTGTTATTACCGGCAAGTCAAAAACGCCTGCCTACCTACTGGTCGACGGGCAAGATGTGCAAATCAGAGATGCAGGCCATCTAACGGGGCGAAGTGTCCTTGATGTGTACGATACGCTCACCGAAGAACTGCCCGGCGGCAAACTCAGCATCCTGCAGTGCGGGCCGGCCGGGGAGAAACTCGTGCGATTTGCATGCCTCCTGGCAGACTTGAGCGACGTGGCGGGCAGAACTGGAATGGGCGCCGTTTTCGGAAGCAAGAATCTGCGCGCGGTTGTTGTCAGGGGAGATGACAAGATCAACTTTGCCGATCCGGGAGGCCTCAAGAAACTGGCCCGCCTGGCCGGCGAACGTCTGCCTGAATCGGGGTTTCCGATGACCTTGAGCCAGTACGGAACACCGGGCGTGCTCGGGTTTCAGGCCCAAGCCGGTAACCTGGCGACGCACAACTACTCTCGCAGTTATCACCGGGACTACAAGAAACTGGACGGAGCTACTTTTGAGCCCGAGATAGGGGCAGGCCATACCACGTGTTTCGCCTGTGTTGTCGGGTGTCGCAGAAAAGTGAAAACAGAAAGGCCCTACAAGGTAACGGACAGACTTGGCGGGCCGGAATTTGAGACACTTGGGCTTTTGGGTGCTAACCTGGATATAACCGACCCGGTGGCCGTAGCCAAAGCCAATGAGTTGTGCAACAACTACGGAATCGACACTATATCAATGGGTGGACTGGCTGCCTATGTCTTTGAATCTTCGGAAAAAGGCCTGATCACGCCGGAATCAACGGACGGCAAATCGCTCCGCTTCGGTGATCCGGAAGCACTTCTCTGGCTGATCGAGCGCGTAGCTCAGCGGCAAGGCATAGGTAACATCCTGGCTGAGGGGTTCGAGGCCGCAATTGAAAACTTTGGCCCGGAAACGGCTCCCTACGCGATACATGTCAAGAACAACGGCCTGGCCGTGCACATGGCCCAGGTCAAGCCGAGCCAGGCATTGATGTATGCCGTCTGTCCTATTGGACCCGATCACATGTCGTCGGAGCATGATTGGCTTTTGGCCAGCGACTCCGAGGCGTGCAAAGGCCTGGGCATTTTCAGGAGCACGCCTCTTGCTTCGGCTGACCGGTCCAATGTCTGCGCGCCCGCGGATTCCTGTGGGCCGGATAAGGTTCGCATGACTGTGTACTCGCAGTATTTCTACAGCCTGCTCGACACCCTGTGTCTGTGTATGTTCTGCTGGGGGCCCGGCAACCTCTTCAGCTACCGCGACCTCACAGATTTGCTCCGGTGCACGGCCGGCTGGGAATGTACGCTCTGGGAGTTGATGAAGGTCGGCGAACGCCGTGTTAATATGATGCGGCAGCTCAATGCCAAAAGAGGATTTGCCCGTGAGCATGATCAGCTCCCGGAGAGACTGACTAAGGCCCTGCCCGATGGCCCTGCAAAAGGTAAACATGTCAACATCGAAACCTTTGGGAAAATGTTGAATCAGTATTACGCTTTGATGGGATGGGACAGCAATACCGGCAACCCTACAGAGGCCAAATTGCTCGAACTCGGTCTTGAGTGGACCATCTGACAAAACCTGCAATTGACAAGTCGCCTTTTGTTAGAGTGCGTTATAATCAACGACCTGCTGTGGGCAGAACGAGCTTATTGATCCAGTTAACAAATTCGCACTGTCGAATCGAATCAGAAAGCAAATCGTCGTCGATAGCCAATTGCCATCTCAGGTCCTTACGCTCCGGTTCTGCGGCAAGTGCTTCCATACGATCGACAAGGTCCGTCAGGTCCTCATGGCCGCGGAAAAAGCCCGCCGCTACAAGCTTCTTCTCCCGTGCAACTGTTAATCTCGCCATTTCGTGCAGGTCGTACTCGCAATGATACTGCGTGGCCCAGAAAGTCCCTTGTTTGTGAGTGACCGCCATCGCTTGAACGCCGGCGAAGCTGTTGCCCGCCAACAGGACAGCACCCGGCGGAAGTCTGGTAACCATATCGTCGTGACTAACAAAACCATCGAATACTTGAGGCTTACCATCAAACATGGGATGGTTGTATGCCTCAGGGGCAAGGTAGATTTTCCGTCCCAGTCCCATCTCCCGGCCTTTCGGATTGGGCCGGACCTCACCGCCCGCAGCCACGGCGGCAATTTGGATTCCCCAGCAGCTTCCATAGCCCGGCACTCCCACCTCGAATGCGCTTTTGGCCAGTTCGATTTGATCGGCGACAATCGGGTTTTCAATGTCGTTAATACAGAGATTGCAGCCGGTCCAGATGATTCCAGCGTAGGCGTTGAGGTCCTCGGCCAACGGCATCTTCGCACCGTGATCACTGGGAAGAAGAACGTCATAGACGGCCCCTGGTAGGTGCCGGACGAGCATGTCGGCATAGAGTTTCCAGGCAAGTTTCATCCCGGCGGCCTGAAGGTCGTTCCTGCTTTGTTTGGGATAGCCGTCGATAATCAGGAACTGCCCTGTCATCTTCTTAGCTTTCTCAATCATTGATGGTTCAGTTGTTCCAGAATGATAGGCAGATCCTCGAAGCTCCTGCAAATAGCATCAGCTTTTGTGTTTTGGCTCCCGCGGTCCTTGACAACCGTGCAGAGGATGGAACGTGCCCCGGCTGCGTATGCACCTTCGACATCTTTTTGCTCTCGATCCCCGATGTGCACGATTTGGCCCAGCTCGGCCCCAAGTGCAGCCGCGGCGGCCTCGAAGACGCCGATGTTGGGCTTCGCGCAGCCGACCTCATCGGAGAAAACAAAGCCATCGAAAAACTGCAGAATATTGTAATCTGCCAACAGTTGGCGGAGAGCTCGACCGGGACTGAAGATAGCATCAGAGACTACACCCATCCGGTACTTCCCTTGCAGATTCCCCAAGACCTCGACAACGCCGGCCGCCAGATCGGGACGGACCGTCAATTCCATATCTTCATGCAGCCGCACCAGATCATCGAGTTCCGGACCAGGCAAATTACGCCCCAGGCCCTTGAGCAGAACCGAGAGCCGTTCTCGAACAGTCCAGGTAACGTTCTGTCCGTACCACACCTGTCTAAACGCAGCGTCTGCTGTATCGTAGGCCGGATCGACTAACTCCCTGGAAATCGGTTCATGTCGCTCTATGAATTTCTGAACCAGGTTGCGCCGCTCAACGCACTTGGGGGCAAGCCCCTGAGCTGCCCGCTTCGGCTCATCAGAATCGTCGATCAACAGAGTGTCCCACAGGTCAAATGTAATCGCTTGTATTGCCGGTCTCTTCGCACACATAAACCTTAATTATACGCCGAACCAAATCGTCTGTCAACTCGCCTTGAACCAATCAAATCAAATAGCCTGTCAAATCATTTTCCCCCATTTATCCTCCCCATTTTCTAACCTCTTACACACATGCGCTCTCTCAAACGAATAAGAAAGGAGCGACGCATTCCAGAGCTACACCTACAATGTGTATTTTACTGGCATTTTCGGTGGAATAATCTGCAGCCGTTTGCCAGGCAGCATAACCCGTAACTAATAGTAATACCAAAAATAACAACTCATTTATTGACACAACTTCCGCTTTGCAGAGTAAAAAAATAATTCCGTAGGGAAGTATCATCAGGGCTGCATAAAACCTTGAAGCCACTCTTTCCCCGAAAATAACTGGAATCGTTTTTATCCTATTCTTTCTATCGTTCTTGCAATCTGCTATATCCGCAGTAGAACCATATCCGATTACCAGTATACCCAATAATAATCCTATGACCCACGGGTATAATCCAAATCGACCGCAGCTTAAGTACCATCCTGTATTGAAGGTAATAAATCCATACGTAATACCCTGAATGACACAACCCCATATTCCTCTACTTTTCCATCTAATTGGAGGCGCCGAATACGTCACCGCCATGAATATTCCCGTAATCACTATAATAAGCAAAACAAGATTTACTGCTAAAGCTATTATCGTGGTCAATAAAAATAGGGAGAGAGACAAAAGTAAAACTTCCTTTGGACTTACCCAGCCTCGCTGGATCATACCTGAACCGCCCGAAGATGGCAGACCAAACCCCTTCTTAACATCCTTGAGAGTATCATATTTTCTGTCAAAAAAGTCATTCAGAGCCTCAGCAGCACCAGGTATGCCTGGACCAAAAATAAAACCTATTAGCAAGAGAGTTTTTGTTGTGGGAAGCCCTTCCTTAGCCGCCATTGCCCCTGCGATTGCGGGACATAAAGCAGGGAGCCAGAACCAAGGACGCAATATACCAACTAATCCTTTAACTTTTACCCATCCCATTTAAGATATTCCCGTTAATCCTTAAACAGTTTTTGGCCGGCTAACAAAAAAACACCAGAAACTGGAAGTGAAATAACAGATGTTTCCGGCCCAATAATCCCTGCGGCAAGAATAATGGCAATAGAGACTAAACCCCCTAGCACACTCACGAATACAGCACGTTTCTTTAAATCCCAATAAAACGAGGCAATTATTGTGGGGGCTAGAGTTAATCCAATTCCTGTCAAGGCCAAACCAACGGTGATTATATTTTGCACGAATATAGCTATTAGCACTCCAACAAAAGCTAAAATGAAAACCGAATATCTTGTTGTCTTAACTAACGTTTCTTTACTTAGTCTCTTATAATGAGAGACAACATCTTGTGATATGTTCATAGAGACAATAAATAACATGGTATCCAAAGTAGACATGATTACAGCAAACAACACTACCAACCCTAAACCCAGTAGCCCAGAAGGCAACAATCTCGATATACCATATACTAAAGCTTCATCAGGTACTATGTCTGGGAAATTATTCTTTGCAGCTAAGCCTATTACGCTTAGGCACTCTAACAAAACCTAATAATT
>JAGMDR010000312.1 GCA_023128595.1 Planctomycetota bacterium
AATAGTATTTATAATCCCACTCGCAGGAATTTACTATCCTCAAGGGTATAGCTTATAGGGGTTCGGCCGAGTGGCGGAATGGCAGACGCTGGGGACTTAAAATCCCCTGCCCGAAATGGGCGTGTGGGTTCGAATCCCACCTCGGCTATTGGTTTTAACGTATCGAGTATGGACTGAGCGAACGTTGATTTGGCTTGTTCGGGCCGGGTGATTTGGTCTCCCGGACACGCAATTTTGCACAAGCCTTCGCAGTTTCACAAGGAGCACTTATTGATAAAACAGCCGGACAAAGTCAATCCTCGCGAGAGGTTATTCTCGGCAGGCGCTTTGTTTTTATTAGTGTCTCTGCGCGCAATAGCATTCGGGGCCGGGGCCGGTGATGGCTCGGCAGGGCCGTGGGCGCAGTGGCGGGGGCCTGAAGGTCTGGGTGTGTCGTCTGAGCGGGACCTGCCCGAGCTCTGGAGCAGCGATGGCCGGAACATCAGGTGGAAACGCGAGCTTCCGGGCCTGGGCAATTCGTCACCGGTGGTCAGTAATGGTCGCGTTATTCTGACAACGGCCTACGAGACTCCGAAATCCGCAGGCTGGCAAAAATCCATAGCCGTCGCGAGCTCCGCTCTTATACTTGTTTTCCTCGTCGGAGCCACTGCAGCATTTCTCAAGAAGCGGCAGGAAAAAACCCTAAAGAAGCTGCCGTTTGGTGAACATGCTTCGAGCGGGCGGTTCAATGTGCTGTTTAGATGGTTCACATCGTTCGGCTTTATATGTTTTGCATTGCTCGTCACCGTCGGACGCCGGCATTCGGACGTGGTTTTGGGAAATCTCGGGCGTATCCTCTCGAAGTTGGGCTTGGAGGATATGGACCATCTGTGCTCGATGGATGCGGGCGTTCGGGCGGCGGTCTGGCTTACCGCGGGCGGGATTGCCCTGCTCGGATTGGCCGTGGCCGTCGGCTGGATCAGGGCACGCTCCATCTGGCGACCAATTGCGGCCGGCGCGGTTCTGCTTAGTGCAATCCCCTTTGTAAAGCTCACGCCCTTGGATCAGTGGAAGGAAGAAATTGAGGTATGGGAGAAGCTGGCGTTCGCATTTCCCGCGCTGGTGGTCGCGCTCTGGCATTTGCTAAATTACCTCGAGATTGGACGTAAGCAGGGCTATGAATCCGAGAAAGAGGAGGCAGGCGTATCTCCGGGAGGGATAACCGCGGCATTGCATGCGTTGAATTATGTGGAAATCCGTTGGAGACATAAGAATATATGGCGCATCGGAGGCTTCGGGTCCTTGCTCTTCGCGGCGTCGTTGGCGGCCCTATCATTGCTCGTCTTCATACCGCCGAATTTTCTTCAGCCGGAACTGGGCATGCAGCGAGTCGTTCTGTGTGTCGATATGGAAACGGGAAATCTCTTATGGGAGCAACCTGTATTCATAGCACCGCCGGAACGCAAGCACCGCGACAGCACATACGCGACACCCACCGCCGCAGCCGACGGCAGCCATATCATCGTCAACTTCGGCGTGGGCGTCGCGTGCCTGGATTTTGAGGGTAACATCTTGTGGCGAAAGGAGGACCCTGGGTATGCCGAGAACAGTCGGTACGGCGCCGTCAGTTCCACATTATTAGTAGATGATATGGCAATCGTCATCCAGGAGTGCGAGAAGGACAGTAAAAGGCCGACCTGGATCGCCGCATTTGACAAGCAAACGGGCCAGCCTCGCTGGAAGATTAACCCGGAGAACGTGAACGGATGTTACACAACACCATTAGTGTATCGAGACGACAATGGCGTACAGCTTATCATCGCATCCTGGGCAAATGTCGCCTCGTATGACACCGAATCCGGAGAGCGTTTGTGGGTGAGAAACATCCCAACCGAGCAGCTCGTCGCGAGTCCGGCAAGATCGGGAACGCTTTTGTGTGTCGGCGGGAGCACGTGGGGGCCGGAAAATGCCGCCGTAATGATGCGCCTTAACACCACGGACAAACGTAAAAGGGCCGATATCCTCTGGAAGTCTCAGCGGGATACTCCCGCCGACTGCTCGCCGGTTATTTACAACGGCAAGCTTTTCACAGTGACAGACAGAGGCAGAATGACCTGCTACGATGCTGCGAGCGGCACAGTATTCTGGAATAAACGCCTCAAAGGGAGCAGGTATCTCTCGTCCCTCGTTGCAGGTGACGGCAAAGTTTATCTCTCCAATACCAAGGGCTTG
The DNA here is from genome assembly GCA_023128595.1 of Planctomycetota bacterium. Classification (GTDB taxonomy): domain Bacteria; phylum Planctomycetota; class Phycisphaerae; order Sedimentisphaerales; family Anaerobacaceae; genus DAOVRL01. The sequence continues at coordinate 2,212 of JAGMDR010000312.1, forward strand.
ACCACCGTGATTGCGGCCGAGGCTGAATTTAAGATAATCGCCGAAAACGACCTCAACGGACGCTGCTACGCCTCGCCTGGTATCGCCGACGGCTGCATACTGCTTCGCATCGCAAATTACCTCTACTGCATCGAAAACAAGGGCCAATAAGCTCAAATACTCGCAGTAATCCCGGGCCAAAGCATTGTCGAATGCCGATTTTTGCATAGAGAAAGCGAGGGGTGTGGCTAATTTTCCTGGCACACTGTAAGACTCTTTCTGACAAAGGATTCCACACTGCGTCATTGCGAAGGAGCCGTAGGCGACTGCGGCAATCTCAAACCACTCCAAAGCGGGAGATTGCCACGGCCCCAAGGGGGCCTCGCAATGACGATAGCGGCTGTGTTGCGCCTTATGAACGAGTATTGACGAGCACCGCAATCACTTGCCAGAAGACCCGGCCACACCCGAAAGCGAGTTTGCGGCATGGGCTCGGTCAATTGCGTGTTTACACGACCGGCAAAGAACAGTACAATGGCCGCGACCGGATAGATGTTCGCCGGAGGCCGCTTTGGCAGCCTTTCGTATCGGAGATTGATAATGGCAGAAAAGAACTTCAAACTTGTCGATGTAGCCAAGCCCAACCTTTATCGGGAGATGTTTCCATATACGGAGTTCCCCAAGGTCGTTTTCGACGGTGAG
>JAGMDR010000313.1 GCA_023128595.1 Planctomycetota bacterium
GTTACAATTTTGCTTCCGAGTTTGAGGTCCCCATAGATTCGGTGGTGAGTTTTCTTTGCCCGCATTGTGGTGTGGAATTTCCCAGCACATCGGACTGTTCCGTGTGCACGGCGCCGATGGCGCCGATGCTCGTCGATGGCGGGGGTATAGTGCGAATTTGTTCTCGCCGTGGCTGTAGAAACCATATATTGGATTTGGTTTAATCAAGCTCGAAGGGGAAAACATTGTTTGACGTAGGGATTTCTGCAGGGTGACAGGATGTTGAGATTATCTTCGACAGGTGAGCTAAAGGAATTACGGAAAGTGCTTTTTGACGCGAGTGACGAGAGCAAGCCGCGCATAGTTATTTGCGCAGGAACAGCCTGTCAGGCAAGCGGCTCAAACGATATTATTCGGGTGGCAAAAAGATATATTATTGAAAAACGCCTGGCGGGGAAAGTAGGACTTCGGATTACGGGCTGCCACGGGTTCTGCGAGATGGGGCCTTTCATTCTCACTGAACCGCAGCAGGCATTTTACGCCCAGGTAAAGCTTGACGACGTCCCGATGATTATTGAAGCGTTACTCTCGGATGAATATGTCGAAGACTTGTTGTATCAAGACCCTGATACGGGCCAAAGATACCGCAATCGGGACGATATCCCCTTCTTCAAGAATCAGCAACGCAGCATCTTGGGCATGAACCAGAAGATAGATCCGATTCGGATATATGACTACATCGCCCAAAAGGGGTACATTGCTCTGGAACAGGTATTGTCGAAGCAAGACTCCGAGTGGGTTGTGCAGCAGGTCAAGCGTTCCGGATTGCGTGGTCGCGGCGGGGGCGGCTTTCCGACAGGGCTGAAATGGGAATTGTTGGCAAAACAGCCAAATGAGCACGGCAAGTTCCTTGTGTGCAACGCCGACGAGGGCGATCCGGGCGCCTATATGGACCGCAGCGTGCTGGAAGGCAATCCGCACAGTATTATCGAGGGGATGATAATCGGCGCATACGGGACCGGGGCCGCAGAAGGTATAGTCTATGTCCGCAATGAATATCCGGTTGCTGTCAAGCATTTGAATATCGCGCTAAAACAGGCACGGCAGCTCGGCGTTTTGGGAGAGGATATTCTCGGCACCGGCTTCTCATTTGATATCAAGCTGGTCAAGGGCGCCGGCGCATTTGTGTGCGGTGAGGAGACGGCGCTGATACGCTCTGTGGAGGGAAAGATGGGAGAGCCTCGCCAGCGCCCGCCGTTCCCTGTACAAAAAGGTATTGAGGGCAAACCTACGGCAATTAACAACGTTGAAACCTGGGCGAACATTCCGCTTATCTTCAGACTTGGAGCCAAGGAGTTTGCGAATACAGGTACCGAGGGCAATAGCGGCACGAAGATATTCAGCCTGGTCGGCAAGATCAAGAACACCGGCCTTGTCGAAGTTCCAATGGGAATGAGTATCAAGGAGATTGTCTATGACATCGGCGGGGGGCCGGCGGACAAGGCCAAAATAAAGGCGGTTCAGACGGGTGGGCCATCCGGGGGTTGTATTCCCGCGGATATGTTTGATTTGCCGGTCGATTATGACAGCTTAGCCGATGCCGGCTCTATTATGGGTTCGGGCGGCATGATCGTTATGGATGAAAATACCTGTATGGTGGATATCGCCAAATACTTCATGAATTTCCTGAAGGATGAATCCTGCGGCAAGTGTTTCACCTGCCGAAAGGGCACACAACGGATGTACGAGATTCTCGACGATATCTCGAAAGGCAACGGGACGCTCGAGCACTTAGACCTGTTGAAAGAATTAGCGGAGGTGGTCAAGGACACGACAATGTGCGGCCTCGGGCAGACGGCTTCAAATCCCGTTCTGAGCACCCTGCGTTACTTCGGCGATGAATACCACCGGCACGTGATTGATAAGAAGTGCGACGCTTTTGTGTGCAAAGAGCTGGTGGGTGCGTCCTGCCAGGCCGGCTGCCCCCTGGACACCGAGGTTTGGCGCTATGTCGCCCTGATTGAAAAGGGTGAATACGAAGAGGCCTACAAAGTCATCAGGGAGGTCAACCCGTTCCCATCGGTCTGTGCGCGGGTTTGTGGCCGCAAGTGCGAAACGAGATGCAACCTCGCTGTCAGCGGGGGGCAGGCTATTGCTATCCGAGCGTTGAAGAGATTCATCACGGACCGTGTTGACCCGGCGGTTTATAAACCTGTCAGAGCTGCACGGCGGGCGAAGGATTCTCGCAGAGTGGCCGTTGTGGGTGCAGGTCCTGCCGGCCTCTCGGTCGCCCATCATCTGTCTCTGCTTGGCTACAAGGTGACGCTCGTTGAAGCGGCCGATGAGCCGGGCGGAATGCTTATAAGCTGCATACCTGCTTATCGACTCCCTCGGGATGTGGCGCACAAGGAGATAGAATCGCTCCTTGATGAAAACATCACGCTCAGGTGCGGCACCGCGCTGGGCCGGGACATAACCATCGACGAATTATTCAGGGACGGCTTCGATGCTGTTTTCTTAGCAATAGGGGCGGACAAGAGCTGGCGGTTAGGGCTTGAAGGAGAAGACACCGAAGGGGTTTTCTCATCAATGCAATTCCTTAAGGCCTTTAATCTGAGAGGCGAGGAAATGGCGAAAGGGCACGTTGGAATCGTTGGTGGCGGCAATTCCGCCGTCGATGCCGCAAGAGTGGCTATTCGCCAGAGAAAAGTCAAAAGTGTAACGCTGCTCTACCGGCGCACCTCCCAGGAGATGCCTGCTTACGCCGAAGAAGTCGAAGCAGCTATAGAGGAAGGCATAAGGCTTGAAACATTGGTCTCGCCGACAAGTATTCGTTACATCAGAGCTGCCGAGGCCGAGGGGGTGAGAGTTGAAACATTTGTCCAGCCGGTAAAGATAGATGCGAGAGACGGACGCCTGGCCGATATCAAGTGCATCAGAAACAAATTAGGTGATGTTGACTCAAGCGGGAGACGCAGACCGGTCCCAATACCTGGTACTGAGTTTACTATTGAGCTGGATACTTTGATAGTAGCCATCGGCGAGCGCCCGGACAGCGATTGCCTTGCTTCTATGGGGTTGAAGCTTGATAAGGGCGGCAGATTGAAGGTTGATGGCAAGACTCTCGGCGCCAGTCGTAAAGGAGTTTTCGCCGGAGGAGACTTAGTGACGGGTCCTAATACTGTTGTCGATGCCATTGCAGCAGGCAGAAAGGCGGCGGGGGTTATAGATCGCTATCTTCGCGGCGAAGAGCTTGTTGAGCCGCCCAAAGTAAAGTTGCCGGCGGTTTTCATAGAGCCTGCCGGTCTCAGCGATGAAGAGCTTGAAGATGCGGAAAGAGTAGAACCCGCTACGCTGAGCGCCAAATCAAGGAAAAAGAGCTCTGCGGAAGTGGAGATGGCATTGTCTGTCGAACAGGCAACACGCGAAGCCCGAAGATGTCTGCGGTGCGACCTGGAGTTCACACAGCGCAGCGAAAATGAAGAGGCCGAATGTGCAGCAGTGGAGGAAAAGTCGGCATGATAACGTTGAGAATAAATGGTTTGGATGTTTCAGTCGAGCAAGGCTCCACCCTGCTTGAGGCCGCAAGGTTCCTGGGATTCCCTATCCCGACACTGTGCCACATGGACGGATTGTCACCCTATGGGGCCTGCCGGCTGTGCGTGGTCGAAATTGGAGAAGGGGCGAAAGCAAAACTGGTTTCCTCGTGCACCTACCCAGCCGAGGAAGGACTTAAGGTGCGAACGGCATCGGCAAGAGTGCTAAAGGCGCGCAGAATGGTTCTGGAGCTGCTGTTGGCTTCCTGTCCACAATCCAAAACGATTCAGGACCTCGCTTCGGCACACGGCATTCGCCGGCAGCGTTTCAGGCAGGAGTACGAGGACTGTATTCTTTGTGGTTTGTGTGTTCGTATGTGCGCCGAGCAGATGATGGCCAAGGCCATTGGTTTCCGCAACCGCGGTGAGAAAAGAAGCATCGGCACACCGTTTGATATCAAGTCGGATGTTTGCCGGCTGTGCGGCGGGTGCATCTATGTCTGCCCGGCCTGCCAGCTTCGCTGCACATACAACGAGCCGGAAAAAGCAATCTGTGGAGGTTGTGCGAACCTAACGCCGCCCTGCATCGAGAAAGAACAGTTTGACGATATGATGTGCTACATGGATCCCTGTGTAGCATGTGAGATTCAAAAGGACCATTGAAAAGAAAGGAACCGAAGACAATGTCACAAACTCTTTCAAGGATAAACGCTTCGGCTGCAACTCTAACGAAGAACAGGACCGAGGGTTCGGTTGTGCCGGCCTCGGGTATGTGCGTTACCTGTGTGGACGGCTGTATCGGCATGTGTGAGATAGGCAAAAGTGCCTACCGCGGCCACGAGGTCATTTATCCACAACCCTTCGGCGTGGTAACCACCGCCGCGGAGAAAACATATCCGGTGGACTATTCCCACTTCAACATCATGGGAACGGCGGTCGGCGCTTATGGAATAGAGGCCGACAGCGACAAAGCCATCTTTCCCGCAGTCAATCTGGAGGTTGCTTTTGGCCATGATAAGGGCATAAAGTTCCGCTATCCGTGGGGAATTCCCGGGATTGGTTCGACAAACGTCGCGAAGAATAACTGGGAAGGCCTGGCTATTGGGTCTGCTATAGCAGGAACCGGCCTGACCATCGGAGAAAACGTTGTTGGAATGGACCCCGAAACTGTTATCAAGAACGGCCGGGTGGTCGATACGGCTGATCTCAAACGCCGTGTGAAGCTCTATAAAGATCATCAGCGAGACGGCTACGGCGCCATCATCGTGCAGGCAAATGTTGAGGATACACGATTAGGTGTGCAGGAATACGCCATCGAGAAACTCGCCGTGGAATGTGCGGAGCTCAAATGGGGCCAGGGCGCCAAGGATATCGGTGGGGAAGTCAAAATCACGGACCTGAAAAAGGCCCAACTGTTGTATGAGCGCGGTTATGTGGTCCTGCCGGACCCGACCGACCCGGATGTTATCAAGGCTTTTGAACGAGGCGCGTTCAAAGAGTTCGAGAGACACTCGAGGGTGGGAATGGTAACCGAGGAATCATTTGCCAAGCGGGTGGAGGAGCTGCGCAGTGCCGGCGCCAAATACGTCTTTCTCAAAACCGGGGCCTATCGGCCGGCGGACCTGGCCAGGGCGGTCTTGTTTGCTTCGCGTTACAGAATCGACCTTCTAACTGTCGATGGCGCCGGAGGCGGGACCGGTATGAGCCCCTGGCGGATGATGAACGAATGGGGCATTCCTCCTGTGCACCTGCACTCGCTTTTGTATCAGTATGTCAAACGTATTGCCGAGAGGGGCGACTATCTACCTGCACTGGCTTTGGCCGGCGGGTTTGCTTTTGAGGACCAAATCTTCAAAGGCCTTGCCGTTGGCGCACCGTTCGTAAAGCTGATTGGCATGGCGCGGGCCCCAATAGCGGCGGCGATGGTAGGCAAAACAATCGGACGCACGATTGATGAACGCCAGATTCCGGTCTATATCGAACGTTTCGGCAGTTCGAAAGACGAAATATTTGTGACCTCCGGCATGCTCCGCAAGGAGCTGGGCGACAAGGAATTCGAAAAGCTCCCGACCGGCGCCTTGGGGCTTTACACCTACTACGAGCGCCTTGCCCAGGGCTTACGCCAGCTAATGGCCGGTAGTCGCAAGTTCGCTCTGGAACACATAGCCAGAGACGATATAGCGGCCCTGACGCAGGAAGCGAAAGAAATCAGCGGAATTCAGTACGTGATGGACGTGGATCAAGGAAAGGTCGAGAGAATCCTTGACAGCATCTCCTAATTCATTGCCGTCCCTGCCTCGGGTGCGATTATCACGTATGATTGTAGATTATGCCTGTTTCCGGCGGAGGTCTTCTGTCAGAGGCGGCCTTTCTCTATGCCGGACCATACAGACGCTGTTGCCCTGCTGGTTGTGTTCAACGACGTCCATATACGAGCACATAAGCAGCAATCCTCTGCCACCGGGCTTATAGAGATTCTCGCCGCATCTCGGGTCCGGTACTGCTTGCGGATCAAATCCGTCGCCCTCGTCCGCTACCGTAATCTCAATCTTATCCGAGTCTATCGAATACTCAATCTTCACCTGCCTGTTCAGATCCATCTTGTTACCATGCCTGACCGCATTGATAAAAGCCTCCTGCAGGGCGAGATGCACGGCAAACAGGTCTTCTCTGCTAAAACCGCAGTCTTCGAGCCTGGACATAATCCCACGGCATACGTCCTCACTCGCAGACAGCGTGCTTCCGACAGCCATTGAGCAACTGATTGGTGGTTTTGATGCCATAACCGGGTAACTTCTTGTCGGCCCTTCGAGCAAGTCCACACCGACCAAGAATCATTTATTGAAGAATAAGGCGCCCCGAACCTTGGTTATCGGCCAGCCGTTATCCTCTATGAGCAAAGCGAAGAAGTTCTTGTGAGATTCGCTTTGGCCTAATCTCTTGTTGCACTTTCAAGGTCGTTGTAAATATCGAAAGTTTTGGTCAGTCGCGTTATCTTAAAAACTTCGTAGATCTTCGGGTTTATGCTGCAAAGTTTCAGTTGGCCGTCCTGCTCGTAAACCCTTTTACTGATTCTAATCAGAAGTCCCAGAACGGCGGATGATAGGAACCGGACATTGCCAAAATCCAGGATGAGATTTATCCGCTCGGTCTGGTCGATAACGGACATAATCGTCTCCTGAAGCGCTCTGATGTCCATTTCCTCGAGGATATTTTCGTCAACGAAACTTACTATTGTGGCATTCTCAGCATACTCTACACTTATTCTCGGCTTGATCTCAGCCACGGCAATCTCCTGATCAAAACATAAAACTACAGGGAAATCCTACGGCCTAACACTTGAAATGTCAAGTTTTTTGCACCTCGGCGGGAAATTTTGTAAATTTTCCCTGCTTCTTCGCGGAGGCCCGGCAAGTGAGAAATATTGTGCAGAATCCAAAATTTAACGTAATTTCAGACAGAAAAATGCTTGCAATTTCGTGCACATAGCAGATAATGGCATTGACGTGTTCTTGTGTGTTTTCAACTCAGATGTGTCTTGACGCCCGCACACGCATAGGGCGGGCAGCAGAACTGTGTGGGGTTGGTATATATGAGTTGTGCAGAATTGCAGAAGTCTTTTGCTACATTTGTAAGGAGTTCAAAATGAGAATCGCCAGATCAACAGGATACGCACTGCTGGCCGCCTGTTATATTGCCAAGCATCAGGAACAAAAGATCATTATGTCGCAGAGCATATCCAAGGAGTATGACATACCGCTGGAATACCTGCTCAAGATACTCCAGCAGTTAGTCAGAGGAAATATCCTCCGCAGCAAGAGGGGCCCTCGCGGCGGCTTTTCTCTGGCCAGGCCCCCAAAGAAAATCACGATGCTCCAGATCATCGAAGCCGTTGACGGACCTATGGTCAGCCACATGAGCCTGGCAGATCTGACGCGCCGCGCAAGATTCAGCATTCGAGCCGACAAAGCCTTCGACAAGGCACTCGCGCAGGCCCGGACCGTCTTCCAGAAAATAAAGCTCTCAAATCTGGTCGAAGGATAGTAGTAAAAAACCAAAGACTATAAGTGCACACCAGCACAAGGGCGGCCATGACTCGTGCACTTAGAAATTCTGCACCCGACAAATGCATATTAGCGAATTTCAGCGACTGATCTCCCGGAAATACGAAAAGCGCGACCGCCAAAGAGGTGTCCCGGCTACGTTTATGTGGTTCATCGAGGAGGTCGGTGAGCTTTCCACTGCGCTGGCATCCAAGGACAAAAAAGCCGCCGAGGAGGAATTCGCCGACGTCCTCGCCTGGCTCTGCACGCTGGCAAACATAAGCGACGTGGATATCGAAAAGGCCTGCGACAAATACACAGGCAAAGACGTCAAAGGCTTCAAACCAAAATAGCATAGCGCAAAAGGCTTCCACTCCCTTTTTCGATTGCGCCGCTCGCCGAGCGCTGTACGCTAAACATTCTTTGGCGTCTGCCGCTCGTCGCCAATTTCGTCGGGATGCTGGATTCCCGTATCTCTGCCGGCCGCCCCCAAAGCTCGATAAAAGCACCATCCCAGGCCGCCTATGATGATCAGGAACACGACCGCAAGAATGACATAAGAAACGCCGCTTAATTTATCGCGAATCGGCGCCGCCGTTTCCTCAATTGCTGCTCCATCGGCCAGACCAATCAGGACTACCGCGATAGCTGCGCTCACATCCATCGCCGCCATTATCCCCGCCCATCTTGCCAGCCACGACGCCTGGCTCGTGGATGTATGGTGCTTGTCGAGGACGTAGTTGGCCAGCAGCATAGCAGCGACACCGCCGATGAGCGACAGCCAAAGGACCACTTGTTCTATCGTATGCGGCATTGGGACCGTAAGCCAAAGAACGAGCAGAACCGCAATAATCAGCGCCGCCAAAAATGCTATTGCGCTTTCGGATCTCCCGCCGACGACCAAGCCCCGCTCGGGTCGATCCGGCTCTCTTATGTCTCTACGGCCCCTGGCCAGGCTCAGAATAATGGCCACGACAGGCACTAACGCAACGACCCCCAGGCCGACGCAGTTTGTCAATATCCAGTCGCCTTGGGGCGTGCGCAGGAAACCTTGCCCGCTGATGTCGTCAAAAAGCTGCCAGAAGAAAAGCGTACCAAGCAATACCGGAATCACTAAGCGAATCAGATAATCCCACCATTTGCCCAGTTCCCAATCGCTGCGGCTGTTGGCGTGACGCCTCAATGTCCCTATCCGCCACAGCCACCCCAAAACAATACATTCCAACAAACCCATAAACCCTATGCCCCACGTGCCGTTCACAAACCCGTCGATAGTCCCAAGCCAGTTGAATCCACCTTGCGTCACATAAGCCAACCCAAAACCCAGACCAACAAGGCTCAACACGGGAAGAACTATACTCCTTCGCCATCCTGTTTTGTCAACGATGCTCGCCAGAATTGACTCCGTCATCGAAAACGCCGAATCAATACCAAGCGTAACAAGCGCAAAGAAGAAAATGAAACTGAACCACGCTGAATACGGCAGTTGTGCTAAGGCATACGGAAACGCCACAAAAGCAAGGGACGGCCCGGACTCAGCCACGTTTTCTACTCTTACCGGATTACCTGCCTGCTGCGTCACGAACGCCATCCCGCCTAACGTCGCGAATACTGCCAGGCCCGCCACAAAACTCGTCGCAAAGTCAGCAATACTGATAATAGCGGCATTGTTATTCAGGTCGCTTTTCCTGTGCAGAAAGCTCGCATAAGTAATCATAATACCGTACGCAAGGCTCAGTGAAAAGAACACCTGCCCGAACGCGTAACGCCATGTAATAGGTTTGGCAAGCTCCGACCACACCGGGTCCAGGTAATAAGCCAGCCCCTGCATACTTCCTTCAAGTGTCAAGCCTCGCACGGCTAATATAAGCAGCATCAACCACGGCAGAGGAACCGTCAGCCACACAATCTTGCCTACAAGTCTGACTCCCTTGAAAATGCAAAAGTACATCGCCACCCATGCAAATATCAAGGGCCATACAATCTTCCACTGAATACTGCCGAGTGCAGTACCCTCCTGATGCCCCAAATAGTCTTTGAAGAAGAAGTCATTGGCGTTGGTTACTCCTTCAATTCCTTTGCCCGCCCACGGCAGGTCACCACCGTTAAAAATGCCTACAATGCTGTACCATAAAAAACTGACGCAATACGCAAGAATAACCGGATAATAGGTAATAATAACGAAGGCCAGAAGAATCCCCCACCAGCCGACAATCTCAAAACGCTTGTGACCCCGCTTGAAAGCATCAGGAGCGGCTCGCTGTGTATAATGGCCGATACTGAACTCAAGAATCATCACAGGAATACCGACCACAACCAGGGCAATGATGTAGGGTATCAAAAACGCCCCGCCCCCGTAGCTGTAAAGTTTATACGGAAAACCCCACAGATTACCCAAACCTACGGCTGAACCAACCGCCGCAAGTACAAATCCGCCTCGCGTTCCCCAGCTTTCCCTTTGCTCTTCCAGAAGCTCAGGTTTCATATTTCGTGTTTCGCAGTCCTTTTGCTCTTATGC
>JAGMDR010000314.1 GCA_023128595.1 Planctomycetota bacterium
TGGAAGTCAGCGGGGTAGCCCGGTATCTTGGTTCCTCTGCGGAGCAGCAGCGATTGGGAACTCGCGGCGAACTCAGCATTGTCGCCTGTCTCGACCCAGCCAGTTTCGCCTTCGAAACGGACCGGACACGAGCCTAACGGCAACCATCCGTCGTTACGCATGATGAGTTTTACGCCGTTGGCATAGCGAGCATGTAACTGGCCGTTGACCGGCTCGTACTCCACGGGTGCTGTGTCATCGGCGTCGTTGGCCAACTGGCACAGGTCAACGCAGTGGGAGCCCCATTCGAGGCACCCGCCTCCGACCAGACCACCGCCTTTTTCGAAGTGGAAGGCGTTCATAAGTTTGCGGGTGTAGGGTCGCCAGGCGGCCGGCCCGAGGTACATGTCCCAGTCCACCTGCTCTCGGGGCGGTTCTGGCTCAGGCGCGACCCAGCCACTCATCTTGGTCCCCAATCCGCCGGGGTGAGCGTGCAGTGTCTGAAGTTGACCGAGCTTGCCGGTCCGGGCCAGTTCGATTGCATAGGCGAAGTTGGGCAGACTGCGGCGTTGCGTGCCGGCCTGGAAGACGCGGGCCGTGCGGCGAAAGACATCCGCCAACTGCAGGCTCTGAGCGATGTTCTTCGTGCAGGGCTTCTCGCAATAAACGTCCTTGCCTGCTTTTGCCGCCATGGTAGCAGCCGTGGCGTGCCAGTTCGGGCCGGTCGCGATCAGTACGGCATCAATATCGTCGCGGACGAGTAGCTCGCGCATGTCGATGTACGGCGTGCAGTCTTTGTTGCCGTTGTGGGCATCGACAATGTCCTTGGCACGCCGGCGGTTGTCGCCACGTACGTCACAGACGGCCACACATTGCAAATCAGGCTCCCGTAAGAAGCAGCCCAAATCGTACCGGCCGCGATTCCCAATCCCAATGGCGCCCAGTATGATTCGTTCGCTTGGGGCCACACTGCCACTCTTGCCTAGCGCCGTGCCTGGGATCACTTGTGGCACCGATAGGCAGACACCGGCCTGCACTGCGGTTTTGAGAAACCGCCGTCGGTTTAGACCAATTCTTTCTTTGCACATACTTGACCTCCTGCTGAGTAAAAATCTACGAGCCATAGTAATCACATTTCTCATACGCCCCTTTCCTCATATACGAGTATAGAGAAACTAAGGCTTCAACCCACACCAACATCAGTTGAGCTTGCATATCGTGCTCGACATCATTAATCGAGGTTCGCTGCTTACGATCAACATTAGCAGCCATACGTTTAGAGAGTATAGCAGGAGATCCCATTTTGTGCAAAGCGATTTTCTCGCCAATTAACAGTATTGCTTCTATATTGCGTGCCAGCCTTTATGCGAGCATTTCTTCTCTTGATTAATCATATCCCCGGTGCTATTATGGTTGCTTGTGTATGTCGTAGTTGGTTTTGCTTTTATTTTATCCTTTGGAGGTTATCGCTATGTGTGAACAATGCACACGACGGGAATTACTGGGAACGGGAGTAGCCGGTGGGTTGATGCTGGCCGGCGCAACATGGACGCACGCTTGGGCTTCGCAATCGCCGCCTGCCCAATCACGGGGAAAGTCACGAATCTGCGTTGTCTTCACGGGCACGCCCGCACCGGAGGACCGGGATTGGGGAGCCGACGCCAGGCAAATAGAGGCCATGAAAACTCACCTGGCCAAGGCGGAAAAGGAGCTGGGAAACATCGAGCTAATAATCGGGCAGTCGAACAGTGCGCAGCAAACGGCAGCTTTGTTGGAGAAGGCAGGGCCGGCAGCACCGGTCCTTGCGATCAACGTGCGAAACTTTGCCTTAACAAGGGTAGTCAAGCCCATTCTTGACGGGGCGCATCCCATGGTGTTTTTCTCACTGCCGGCCAGCGGTCACGATTGGATGTACGCTCCTCGTTGGCATAGTCGGGGACATCGCGTCACCCTTCTGGCCAGCAGCAACTACGATGAGCTCGAACGAGCCCTTCGTTTGCTGAGGGTAATTCCCATGATGAAGCGGACTCGGATACTCCTCTTCCCCCCGGCTCGAGGCACGACGCCTGCCCGGTCTCCGGATCAAGTCAAGAAGCGTTTGGGCGCCGATGTCGTCGCCATAGAAGAGAAGACCTTCAACGAGACGATTTCCGCCGCGGATGACAATGCCGTTAGAGCCGAGATCGACCGATGGACAAGGAACGCGAAGGAAATCATCGAACCGAACAAAGAGGATATCAGCAAGGCCGCCCGCATTAGTATAGCTCTGCAAAATCTCATGAAGCAGGAACGGGCCCAGGGATTAGCTGTGGGCACCTGTATGGGATGGTTGTCAAAAGGATTTCCCTGTCTGGGATTTGCTCGTCTTCGCGACAACGGCATTCCCGCGGCGTGCGAGGGGGACATGGATTCGTTGTTGACCATGCTCCTATTTCAATATATGATCGATCATCCCGGATTCCAGGGCAACGCTACTTTCGATACCTCTCGCAACGCTTTGTGGACCGCCCATTGCACGGCGCCTCTGAAGATGGATGGTCCCAATGGCAAGGAAGCGCCATACCTGCTGCGCGGGCATTCCGAGGTCGGCGGTAGTGGCTGTGTGCCCGAGGTCCAATATCGCGTTGGCGAGACCGTCACTCGCGCCAAGCTGATCAACCTGGATACGATACTCGTCTCGACCGGTAAGATTATCGAAGTTCCGGAGAAGTCGGTCCACGGTTGTCGCACCCAGATCGTCACCGAAGTTCGCGACGCGGCGAAGATGGCCGCCAACTGGAGCAGTGTCCTTGAGACCGAGGACGCCATGACGTTGCTGCACCGTGTGGTGTTCTACGGCGACCACATGGATAGCGTGTACCACCTCGCCAGATTGATGGGCATGAAAGTCGTCGAGGAAGGCTGAACGAACATCCGGCTTGCGGTTCTCAATGCAGACACAGGTACTGGTAGTCAAAGACGCTCTCAGCCTTCTCTATTTGTGGCTCCACAATATAGAGCCGCTGGACGTGAATGTCGAGCAATTGCAACATGCTTGTTCTACGGTAAGTCACCCGCAGGAGAAGGCCATTGAATCCAGTGTACAATTCTTGGCTTTTTCATAAATCGCTGATATCACAGCACTTATGCAATTGCCTTTTTTGGCGAATTGGCAGATAATGGGTTGTGCGGTTGTAGCACGGTTGTATTGAATCATCGCCGAAATGGCAGGCGTCAGCGAGATTGCTGGTGTGGCCTGCTCTCAGACTTTATAATCATTGTTGGCAAGTAGAAGATTGATCCGACATCCCAGGTAGACCCCAATGTGGTAAATCTGAAAAGCTCGCAGAGAGATTACGAAAAAGGACAGTTGGAAAATGAAAAGACGTATTGGATTGAAATTACTATTAGTATGGTGCCTTCTCCCCCTGACATCCACTATGTCCGCAGACGTGAGGCTTGCCGCTATTGTTGGCGATAACATGATGTTGCAACAGCAAATACGGGCGCCCATCTGGGGGTGGGCCGATCCGGGCGAGACGGTAACGGTCACGGGAAGTTGGGGCAAGAATGCCTCGGCAACCGCCGACAACAACGGGAAATGGAAGGTCTGCCTTAACACGCCATCGTATGGCGGCCCTTACACGCTCACGATCAAAGGCAAAAATGAAATCACAATCAAGAACGTGATGATCAGCGAAGTGTGGCTCTGCGCGGGACAGTCGAATATGGGATGGAGGCTCGCTGCGACGTTTGACGGACGGGAAGATTCTGTCTCCGCCAATTACCCGAATTTCCGCATATTCCGTTCGGAAAGATCCCACAATTATGAACCACAAGAAGATTGTATCGCCGAGTGGACCCCCTGCGCACCGGATACCGCGGCCACATGCTCCGCCGTCTCCTTTTACTTCGCCCGGAAACTGCATCAAGAACTGGGAATCCCTCTTGGCATCGTGCTGCAACCTTATGCCGGAACGCCTATCGAAGGTTGGATGCCCAAAGAAATTCAGATAGATGATCCCCGGACCCGCAAAATCGTCGAGGAGATGGACGCGGAATCCGCAGCCTATGATCAGGCAGCCGCAACGAAACAATTCGAAAGAGCCCTCGAAAGCTGGAAGCAGGGCGTGCGAAAGGCGAAACCCAGACTGAGAACCCCCAGCAATTGGGGGCATCAATACCCGGGAAATATATTCAACGGTATGATTTACCCTGTCCGCCCCTACGGTATTCGGGGCGCCATCTGGTATCAAGGCGAAAGGAACGCCAAGAATGTTGTGCAGGCCGCCAACTATGTCAATCAACTGCCGCTGCTTATCGATTACTATCGGTCCTCTTGGCATAAGATGTCCGAGGGCAATGTGGCCGGAGATTTCCCTTTTTATTTCGTGCAATTGCCCAGTTGGCTTCCGGCGCAAACCGCGCCGGTCGAGGCGGATGCGGCTTGGGCCGTCAGTCGCGAAATGATGCGGCTTGTCGCCCGGTTCGTGCCGAACACGGGTATAGCCGTCTCGATCGACACGGGCGACGATATTCTTCTTCACCCCAAAGACAAGAAGCCCATCGGTCTACGTTTGGCTTATCTGGCCCTGAAGAAAACTTACAGCAAGGATTTCGTTGAATACGGCCCCTTCTACAAATCTCACCGTGTTGAAGGCGACAAGATCGTTTTGACATTTGATTCCGTCGGATCCGGTCTCATGACAGGAAAAGAAGGACCGCTGAACAGTTTCGCTATCGCTGGTAAAGACAGGAACTTCGTCTGGGCCGATGCGGTAATCGAACGCGATTCGGTCGTCGTCTCAGCGAAGGGTATTCCGGCTCCAGTGGCAGTTCGCTACGCCTGGGCCATGAATCCTTCCCACAGAAATCTGCTATACAACAAAGAGGGCATCCCCGCATCTCCTTTCAGGACAGATGACTGGCCCCTTTTCGACGCTGGTAACTATGTTCCGGAAGAACAATTCAAACCGAAAAGAACCGCGGATTATGATCCAATCCCGTTGAAGAGACCTCCGATGATTCAATAGTAATGCAAGGTTGAACGGAAGAACGCCGAGGCCAGCACAACCAACGAACCTCGGCATCGGCGCACTCGACGAAGCTGAGCCCATTTCCAGTCTCAGGGCAGCTCGCGGATACGCAGGTTCTTGAATTCCACCGGCGAGCCCTCTGATTCCAGGCACAAGAATCCCTCACTCGGCTGGCATTCGGTTCCGCCCGACACCTCCTCACCGTTGACCCACAGCCGCACCTCGCCGTTAATACAGCGAATGTAGTAGTGATTCCATTCATTCACGCCCTTGCTCAAGTTCTTCGACGGAAAGCTGCGGCTGCCGTTCGGCGCGACCGGAGGGAACGGCTTCATCTTCACACCCACGGGGAACACATCGCCATGGGTTGTAAACCAGTCAGGTTTTTTCTTGTTGCGCTTCTCGTAATTCGCGGCATAGCCGTGGTCGAGCACCTGGCACTCGATGCCTTTAGGAAGCCGTCCCTTGCCCTCCTTCAGGCTCGCCAGGGATTCTTTGGTTGCCCAGACAAATATGCCCGAGTTGCCGGCTGATCGCAGATGGCGCCACTGGACGACGAGTTCGAAGTTTCTATAGGGCTTCTTGGACTGTATCACGCCGACGGGCTTGCCCGTGCTGTGAACGACGCCGTCCTTCCACGCCCAGGTGTCGTCGCTACAGTTGACGTTGGCGAAGTCCTCCTCGACCATAGCCTTCCAGCCCTCCCCCGTGCCGTCGATATAAGCTTTGGGCAGAGAGCGTATCTCCTCTGGCGCAGCGTTCGATAGCGCGGACGTCAGGCCCACGCAGATACAGGACGCTCCGGTCATAAATTCACGTCGGGTACGTTTCATATATTGATCCTTTCCTGCTCAGTATTCGGGGCGGTGAAACAGTATTCAACTGTGCACCGCACCATTATCTTGGACTATCCATATAACATTGCATATCCTTACTCAGCTACGCCACAGAGTTTTCTTCTGATAGAATACGAGATCCACCTTGAAGATTCCAGTCTTTCTGGCTGCTTCTCTAAGGTTCATAGTTCAGAAAAGCACCGAGAACACGAATATGCCCACTTTTCGTCAGCGGACTCTGGGTTTTAGCTGACTGAGACAGCATTTGCGATGCACAAATGAGTTGCTATTCAATAAACTGTCCAGCAACTTCTGTTGGGGTGAATGAAAAGAATATCGTGTGAGTCGGATTGATGGAATTGAAGTCCAGCGGTGCTGCTGAGCAGATGCCGGCGAGAAGTGTCGGTTAAGGAACATTGTATTCAGGTTAGGAGCTAAAATGAATCGCTTGTTTGTTTTGTTTATCTGGGCAGTTATCACTGTGAACCCTGTGTTCGCCGCCGATGAAGCCCGGCTGCTGCGTTTTCCTGCGATTTATGAGGACAGGATTGTCTTTACGTATGCAGGTGACCTCTACACGGTACCATCAACCGGCGGCGTGGCCCGCAAACTCACAAACCATGAAGGCTTTGAAATGTTTGCGAGTTTCTCGCCGGACGGCGAGAATATTGCTTTCACCGGTCAATATAACGGCAACACAGAGGTTTATCTAATGCCGGCGGGCGGCGGTGTGCCGAAGCGCCTGACATTCACCGCTACGCTTGATCGCGATGATGCCTCCGACCGGATGCGGCCGAATAACATTGTGATGACGTGGAAAAATGACGGCAAAGGCATCATCTTTCGCTCACGGATGCATTCGTTTAACAGCTTCAACGGGCAGCTCTACTGCGTATCGAAATCGGGCGGCCTCGCTGAGGAGTTGCCGCTGCCGCGGGGCGGCTTCTGCTCGTTCGCATCGGATGACAGCAAACTGGCTTACAACCGCGTGTTTCGCGAGTTTCGTACATGGAAACGTTATCGCGGGGGTATGGCCGACGATATATGGATTTATGATTTCAAAACCAAGAAAATTGAGAATATCACGAATAATCCCGCTCAGGATATTATCCCCATGTGGAGAGGTGACAAAAGGCGCAGAAACGTACAAATACAAGATCTACTGGTCACCGGACAGTAGAAAGATTCTCTGGGCGGACAAGAGGCTGCGGCTGCGATATGTGAATGTCAGAACCGGCAACATAACCGAGATTGACAAATCCGAGGCTTGGGAGTTCGGACATTATTCCTGGTCACCAAACAGTATGTGGATTGTCTACGCCAAATACGAACTCGAGATGATGGACAAGATATATCTTTATTCGTTGAAGGACAAGAAATCCTACGAAATGACGGATGACTGGTACAATTCATCCAATCCCACATTCAGTTCGGACGGGAAATTTGTCTTTTTCACTTCCAACAGGGATTTCGATCCGATTTGCGGCAGGACGGAATGGAACCATGCCTACCAGGATATGTCACGAATATATCTTATAACTCTGGCCAAAAGCACCGATTCTCCTTTCAAATATCGAAGCGATGAAGTCGAGGTGAAGAAGAAAGAAAAGACTAGGAAACAGGACGCCGAAAAAGCACAATCCAAGAAAGACACTGAAGAACAAGACGCCGAGAAGCCGCAGGCGAAAGATGATGCCGCCAAAAAGAAGAAAAACGAAAAAATCAAGGTGGACATAGACGGCATCAAGGACCGCATCACGGTGCTGCCTGTGGCGGTTTCAAACTACTACAACCTTAATTCGGTAGGTGATTGCCTGTACTACAATCGAAAGGGCAGCAAGGATAAGAAGGCCCAGTTGCGGCTGTTTGACCTTAAGGAGCAGAAGGAAACCGAACTCGGGCAGTTCAGCGGTTACGAGATATCGGCTGACCAGAAGAAGATGCTGGTTGTCTTGGACGGCAAATACGCCATTATCGATTTGCCGAAAGCGAAGATTGAAATCGAGGAGACACTGAATCTTTCAGCTATGGAGGTTCGCCTGGACAAAAAGGCCGAATGGAGGCAGATTTTCAATGAATGCTGGCGGCAGATGCGCGAATTCTTCTACGTTCCTAATTTGCATGGTGTTGGCTGGGAAGCGATGCGTAAACACTATGAACCGCTGGTCAAATACGTGAATCACCGCGGCGATCTGACGTATATCATCGGTGAGATGGTCGGTGAACTCAACATGGGGCATACTTATGTTGGCGACGGAGAGTATCCAAAGCCGAAACGGATAAAGACAGGCCTGCTTGGGGCGAAAGTTGAACGCGATGCGAAGTCCGGCTACTACAAAATTGGGAAAATTCTGCGAGGGCAGAATTGTGATAAGACCCTGCGTTCGCCGTTAACCGAAATCGGAGTTGATGCGAGCACGGGCGACTATATTCTGGCTGTAAACGGCAAATCTACCGCTGATGTAGATAACATTTATGAGTTGTTGCTAAATAAGGCAGGCAAACAGGTTACACTGACCCTTAATTCGAAACCGGCAAAGAAGGGTAGCCGCCATGTGATAGTCGTGCCAACTGATAACGAAGAGAAGCTGTATTACTACGAAGGGGTGCAGACTAATATTGAGAAAGTGAACAAGGCCACTAATGGGAAGGTGGGATATGTTCACGTCCCCGATATGGGGCGTTACGGATTAAACGAATTCGTAAAGTATTTCTACCCGCAGATTCGTAAGAAGGCATTGATCATCGATGTGCGCGGAAATGGCGGCGGTAACGT